>NZ_KK073873.1:636702-936702 GCF_000585355.1 Xylanibacter oryzae DSM 17970
CACGTATGCGTCAGGAAGATCCTACTTGGGTAGTAGAGCAAAGTAAAGAGCTGCGACAGACCATTGTTCATGGTCAGGGAGAATTTCATCTTCGTACATTAAAGTGGCGTATTGAGAATATCGATAAAATACAGATAAAGTTTCAAGAACCACGTATTCCATATCGTGAGACTATTACAAAGTCGGCTCGTGCTGATTACCGTCATAAGAAACAATCTGGTGGCGCTGGGCAATTCGGAGAAGTTCATCTTATTGTGGAACCTTATGCCGAAGGAATGCCAGACCCAACAACATTTAAGTTTAACGGTCAGGAATTTAAAATGAATATAAAAGGTAAGGAAGTTGTAGACCTAGAGTGGGGCGGCAAACTTGTTTTTATAAATTCTGTAGTTGGTGGCGCTATTGATACCAGATTTATGCCTGCTATTCTAAAAGGTATAATGGAAAGGATGGAACAAGGTCCACTTACAGGAAGTTATGCACGTGATGTTCGGGTTATTGTATATGATGGTAAAATGCACCCTGTAGATAGTAATGAATTGTCATTTATGCTTGCAGCACGCAGTGCCTTCTCAGAAGCATTCAAAAATGCAGGTCCTAAAATTCTTGAACCAATATATGATTTGGAAGTATATGTTCCTGCTGATTTTATGGGTGATGTTATGGGAGATCTGCAAGGGCGCAGAGCTATGATTATGGGTATGGATAGTGAGGCCGGATACCAAAAATTACAAGTCAAAATACCATTAAAAGAATTATCCAATTATTCTATAAGTTTGAGCAGTATTACAGGAGGAAGAGCAAGTTTTACAACAAAGTTTGCAAGTTATGAACTGGTTCCAAATGATATACAACAACAACTTATACAGGAACACGAGAGGGAAATTGCAGAAAAAGAAAATTAATGAACTTATAATAAAAAGGACTCGGAATTTTCCGAGTCCTTTTACTTTTATTATACAGGTATTTATAGTTTTACCTTCTCGTATTTTAATCCCCATACATTGGCAACAGCCTCGAATGTTACTTTACCTTCAACTATGTTCAAACCACGGTATAGCGCACTGTCTTCACGGCAAGCTTGTTTCCATCCTTTGTCCGCTAGAGCTATTGCATATTTTAATGTAGCATTTGTAAGAGCAGTAGTAGAAGTGTTTGGTACCGATCCTGGTATATTAGCTACAGCATAATGTACAATGCCGTCTATAATATATATAGGATCACTGTGTGTAGTTGGATGTGATGTTTCAAAACATCCACCTTGATCTATAGCAACATCTACTAATACAGTACCTGGTTCCATCTCTTTCAGCATACTTCTGGTTATAAGTTTTGGGGTCTTGTCACCTGGTATTAATACAGAACCTATGATAATGTCTGAAATCTTAATCTCTTTACGGATATTGTGCTCTGAAGAATACAATGTATGTACGTTGACTGGCATTTCTATTGCCAGCTGGCGCAACCTAGGAAGTGAAATATCTGCAATAGTTACATCTGCTCCCATTCCGGCAGCTTGCCTAGCAGCCGCTTCGCCTACAATACCACCTCCCAAAACTAGTACATGTGCAGGTTTAACTCCAGGCACTCCACTTATAAGTTTGCCTTTTCCTCCTTTAGTCTTTTGCAGATAGTAAGTACCGTTGATTGTTGCCATCCTTCCTGCAACTTCGCTCATTGGTATAAGGAGTGGCAGGCTGTGGTCATCCTTTTGCACAGTTTCATAAGCCAGACATATAGCGCCGCTTTTTATCATCGCATCTGTCAGTGGTTTATCACATGCAAAGTGGAAGTATGTGAATAGCAGTTGACCTTTTCTAACCAAGTCATACTCCTGTTTAATTGGTTCTTTTACCTTTAATATCATATCTGCAATTTTGTAGACATTCTCTATTCCAGAAATGATATTTGCACCGACATCTTCATACTCTTTGTCGCTGAATCCACTGTTGTCACCAGCGGTGTGCTGCACGTATACTTCATGGCCGTGTTTTACAAATTCGGCAACACCAGCAGGAGTCATGCCTACACGACCCTCGTTGTCTTTGATCTCTTTAGGAATACCAATTTTCATAATTTTAATATTTAAAAGATTCTTATTAACAATGGCAAATATAGTTTTTTTTTCTTTTTGATGTACATATAAATGGATTTATTTTTTTACATTAATATAAAATTTATTTTTGGTTATTATAATTAAAATATTTCAATTATAACAGATGAATTACGTTAACTATGTTAAATATGGGGAAATAATTAACTTAATTAGTACACTGATTAAATAAATAGACTAAATTTGCCAACATGAAAAAGAAAACAATTTGGGTAATAGCATTTGTGATGGGTTTTTCATTCATCGGTCTGTTAGTTCTTCAGCTTTTATACATCGAAGAGATGGTAAAGATGAAAAAAGAACAGTTTGATGAGTCTGTCAACCGAAGTCTATATCAGGCATCCAGAAATCTTGAGTTGAATGAGACTCTAAGATATTTGGAGAAAGATGTTAACGAAACAGAACGTAGATCTTTAAAGCAGGATTCTATAGGGAGGAGAGGAGTTGACATTAATGGTCCGATACAGCATTCCCATCAATATGCAGTAACAGGTAAAGATGGCACTGTATATTCTTCTTTTGAATTAAAGACGATTACGACTAAACCTTCTACAATGCCAAAGGCGATGATACTCCGTAATGATAAGAACACCCTTACCGAAGCGTCAAAATCACTACAGGAGATAGTCAAAAATAGATATGTATATCAGAAAGCATTATTAGATGAGGTTGTTTATAGTATATTGTATACAGCATCAGACAAACCATTGAAAGAGCGCGTAAACTTTAAGCTTTTGGATCAGGATTTACGTTCTGAATTGCTTAATAACGGTATAGATATTCCGTATCATTTCACTGTTTCCACACAAGATGGAAGAGAAGTTTATCGTTGTCCTGATTATGAACCTCAGGGTGAAGAATATACATATACGCAAGTGCTTTTTAGAAATGACCCACAGTCAAAAATGGGAGTCGTAAAGATACACTTCCCTGATATGAATAGTTATATATTCAGCAGTGTAAGATTTATGATACCATCAATAATATTTACGATAGTACTTCTTGTTACATTCATATTTACTATTGTAGTTGTATTCAGGCAGAAAAGGCTTACAGAGATAAAGAATGACTTTATCAATAATATGACACATGAGTTGAAAACGCCAATAAGCAGTATTTCGCTGGCAGCACAGATGCTTAATGATGAGAGTGTCACAAAAAGTGCTACTATGATGAAACATTTAGCAGGAGTGATAAGCGATGAGACTAAACGACTAAGGTTCTTGGTTGAAAAAGTCTTGCAGATGTCGATGTTTGATCGTAAAAAAGCTATTTTCAAAAAGAAAGAACTTGATATCAATGCACTTGTAGAAAGTGTTTCAAGGACATTTAGCCTTAGAGTAGAGCATACAGGCGGTAAGATAAATGTAGACTTAAAAGCAATCTATCCTACAATATATGTAGATGAGATGCACTTTACTAATGTTGTGTTCAATCTGATTGATAATGCAGTAAAATATCGTAAACCCGACGAGGAAATGTTCCTTAAGGTGGCTACATGGAATGATGAGAATAACGTTTGTCTGTCAATAGAAGACAACGGACTAGGAATTAAAAAAGAAAATCTGAAAAAAATATTTGAGAAATTCTATCGCGTACATACTGGTAACGTACACGATGTCAAGGGTTTCGGCCTGGGACTTGCTTATGTCAAAAAGATAGTAGATTTGCATAAAGGCAATATCCGCGTAGAAAGCGAGTATGGAAAAGGGACAAAATTTATAATAACATTACCAATAATTAAAAATTAAGACTATGGACGAGAAACTGAAAATCTTGTTGTGCGAAGATGATGAAAATCTAGGAATGCTACTTCGCGAGTATCTGCAAGCAAAAGGATATCAAGCAGAATTGTGTCCTGATGGAGAAGCTGGTTTTAAAGCTTTTCTGAAGAGTAAATTTGACATATGTGTATTAGACGTTATGATGCCAAAGAAAGATGGTTTTACGCTGGCGCAAGAAATTCGTTCGGCTAATGCAGAAATGCCTATTATCTTCTTGACAGCTAAAGTTCTTAAAGAGGACATTCTTGAAGGTTTTAAAATAGGAGCTGATGATTATATCACAAAGCCATTCTCAATGGAAGAGCTTGTACTGCGCATCGAGGCAATACTTCGTCGTGTACATGGCAAGAAAAACAAGGAAAGTACTCTTTATCATATTGGAAGATTCACATTTGATACGCAGAAACAATTACTCTCTATCGGTGATAAGCAGACAAAGCTTACAACAAAAGAGAACGAACTTCTTGCACTTCTTTGCTCACATGCAAATGAAATCCTGCAGCGCGATTTCGCATTGAAAACAATCTGGATAGATGATAACTATTTTAATGCACGTTCAATGGATGTTTACATCACTAAACTTCGTAAGCATCTAAAAGATGATGATCAAATTGAAATTATCAATATTCATGGTAAAGGATACAAATTGATTACTCCGGAACAGGAATAATTTTAAAACAATGGATATTAAAAGCTGGTATTGACAATCGTTGATATCAGCTTTTAAGTTTTATATTATTGTTGTAATATCTTCTTTTTTATTATTTTACCTCTTTTTAGTCTCAAAAACACAAAAATATTTGTGATAATAAAAAAAAAGAATTACCTTTGCACCGCATTTTGCAAAATTATAAACAATTAATTTTTAAAAGTAGTATGAATCAATACGAAACCGTTTTCATTTTAACTCCCGTTTTGTCTGATGAACAGATGAAGGAAGCGGTCGCAAAATTCAAGAAAGTACTCACCGATAATGGTGCAGAGATCTTGAACGAAGAGACTTGGGGCTTGAAAAAAATGGCTTATGCTATTCAAAAGAAATCAACAGGTTTTTATTGCCTGTTAGAGTTCAAAGCTGAGCCAACAATAATCGAAACTCTCGAAACAGCTTATCGCCGTGATGAGAAAGTTATTCGTTACATTACAGTTAAGCTCGAAAAGTATGCTGCACAGTATGCTGAGAAGAGAAGAAACAAATTAGGTAAAAAAGAGGAGGCATAAATTATGGCAGCAAAAGAATCAGAAATCCGTTATTTGACTCCGCCTTCAGTGGATACAAAGAAGAAAAAGTATTGCCGTTTCAAGAAGAGCGGTATTAAGTATATCGATTATAAGGATCCTGAATTTCTGAAGAAATTCTTGAATGAGCAAGGTAAGATCCTTCCTCGTCGTATTACAGGTACATCTTTGAAGTACCAGCGTCGTGTGGCTCAGGCTATTAAGCGTGCGCGCCAAATAGCACTGCTTCCTTATGTAACTGACTTGATGAAATAATTAGTGGAGGAAACAGAATGGAAATTATATTAAAAGAAGATATCTTGGGCTTAGGCTACAAGAATGATATTGTAAACGTAAAATCTGGTTACGGCCGTAATTACCTTATACCTACGGGTAAAGGTATTATAGCATCTGAATCTGCAAAGAAGGTACTCGCTGAGAACCTAAGACAGCAGGCTCATAAACTTGCAGCTCTTAAACTTGAAGCAGAAAAGAAGGCAGAAGCTCTTAAAGATGTTTCTCTTGAAATTTCAGCTAAGGTTAGTGCAAAAGGTGTGACTTATGGATCTGTAAATGTTTCTTCTGTAGTTGACGCTCTTAAGGCTAAGGGTATTGATGTTGATCGTAAGATTATCACTATGAAGGATATTAAGACAGTTGGTGAGTATGTCGCTACTGTACATTTCCATAAGGAAGTCGTTGTAGAAATTCCTGTAACAGTTTTTGCAGAGAATGCGTCTAAACCTGCAGCAGCTCCAGCAAAGGAGGCTCCAAAGGCTGAAGTCGTAGAAGAATCAGCAGAATAATTTTCGCTGTAAAGCAACAATTTTATTATACATTAAGAGTCCTGCCCAATTAATTTGGTCGGGACTTTTTTTGTAGTTATGGTGTTTATCTGTTAACTGTATTATGTATTTTGTGAATTTTTCAATGCTTTTTAATTTTCTTTTTTATAAAAGAATGTCACAATACCACTCTTGTATGTAAGTAGCTGATAATTAATGTGTTAACCATGTTAAAAGGCGCTCGGATGTGTCACTAAACGTCACTTAAATGCCACTTTATATAAAGCTCTACTTTTACCATAAAAGAGTTATGCTTTTACAATGTAATAGCTATCCTTTTACTAACTTAAAGCTATCCATAAGCTAACCAAGAGCTATGCTTCCGCAACCCAAGAGCTATGCTTTTGACAAAAGATATCGATTTGTTTGACTATGCCTGAATTAGGTATACATCTTTGTTGTTATACTTACTGAATTACTATACAAATTATTAAAATCTTTACTGATCCACTTTACAGAAATATAAAAGCCTTCCTGATTTGCTTAACACAAAGAAAATGTTTTACATATTGTTCTATGTATGTTTTGTTGCTTACAAAGTTAAATAAAAATACCATATATCCAACATAAGAACTATGAAAAACACTACGGTGATTTGCCAAGCGGCTGGAGGCGTGAAGCCTCCAAAGAGCGTTAACATCCAACATAATTTCTCCTTTTCTCTGCCGGTGTCTTCATCATGTTACTCATATGTGGCCTCTTATTGTTATAGAAGTATATGATGTTTTTTAATATATGGATTGCCTGATCCATATTCTTGGGCCTTTTCATACGATAAATCCATTCCTGCTTTATGATGCCATTGACACGTTCTGCAATAGCATTGTCTGTTTGACTATGCCAGAATTTGGTATACATCTTGGAAAACGTATTACCATTATGGTATACATCTTCAGCAATATTTCCGGTTGGGTTTATGCATTATTATGTTGTGTGTAATTTAAAAGTGGTACTTAATAATTAAGTTTAGGTATAATTGACAGATGTTTATCGTAATAGGTGCAATATAAGTGGTATTTAAGTGACGTTTAGTGACACATCAGAGCGCCTTTGTAAATAGTTAACGTATTAATTATCAGCCACTTACATACAAGAGTGGTATTGTGGTATTTTTTATAAAAAAATGAAAGTTGCAAATTTATTTGAGAATTAAATAAATCATTCGCTTAATAAAATCTACGCAAAAATTGCATGCCGTATATTATCCATTCAGATATTAAAATAAAAAACCGCTAGACTAAGTCTAGCGGTCAATTTTTTCATCGCACTCGCTTTAAGCGAATCTCATGATTACTTCTGAGCAGCAGCGCTATCAGCTGGAACAGCAGCAGAATCAGCAGCAGCTGAATCATTTGCAGCACTGTCAACAGTTGCTACAGAGTCAGAATCCTGTGCAGGAGCCTGAGCTGTTTTGTTACCACAAGATGCGAAAGAGATAGCTACTACAGCTACGAATGCTAAAACTAATTTTTTCATTTTCTTTGCTTTTTAAATCTGTAAAACAATCATTTGTTTATTAAAACGTTGCAAAGGTAAGTATTTTTTTAATACGTTGTTCCTTTTTTTAGTACTTTTTTTTTATTAAAGTGTAACTTTTTGATAACTACTTGAATATCAGCAGCTTGTGAAGTGTTAATTTTTCAATGTATATAAAATTCATTTTTTGTTTTGTTCTTCGATAGGTTTAATGTAACTTTGCAAGGTTTTCAATACATTATAATATGATAGATTCATCCGCCTTTCAAGGCAAAACGGCAGCCTACTTTACTTTAGGTTGCAAGCTTAACTTTTCAGAGACATCTACATTCGGAAAGATGTTGCATGATATGGGGGTAAAAACTGCTCGTACTGATGAACAGGCAGATATCTGTATAATAAACACATGTTCTGTGACTGAAGTTGCAGATCACAAGTGTCGTCAGGCAATCCATCGCCTTGTGCGTAATAATCCAAATGCGTTTGTTGTAGTAACAGGTTGCTATGCCCAGCTAGAGCCTGAAACGGTAAGTAATATAGATGGGGTAGACTTAGTACTAGGTTCAGACGAAAAGGCTAATCTTATTCAATTTTTGTCCGATGCATGGAGTGGTTCTAAGAAAGATGAATCCTTGCACCAACATTTTTCTGTAAAGACGAAAGATATTAAGTCATTTGCTCCTAGTTGCTCTAGAGGTAATCGTACACGTTATTTTCTAAAGGTTCAAGACGGTTGTGATTATTTCTGTACCTATTGCACTATACCTTTTGCACGTGGATTCAGTAGAAATCCGACAATAGCATCATTAATTGCTCAAGCTGAATCGGCTGCAAGTGAAGGAGGTAAAGAAATAGTACTTACGGGTGTAAATATAGGTGATTTTGGAAGGACAACCGGAGAGACTTTCATAGATCTTGTTAAAGCTCTAGATCACGTAGAAGGAATACATCGTTTCAGAATAAGTAGTTTGGAGCCGGATTTGCTTGAAGACTCGCTTATAGATTACTGTGCAACAAGTAGAGCTTTTATGCCACATTTTCACATACCTCTTCAGAGTGGTTCTGATTCTGTTCTAAAACTGATGCACCGTCGTTATGATAGTGCTCTTTTTGCTCATAAAATAAATCTCATAAAAGAAAAAATACCGGATGCATTTATTGGCGTAGATGTTATGGTTGGTACGAGGGGAGAAACACCTGAATATTTTGAAGAGACATATCGTTTTCTTGATTCTCTTGATGTAAAACAATTGCACGTGTTCCCTTATTCTGAACGTCCTGGTACATCAGCACTAAGTATTCCGTATGTTGTTTCAGACAAAGACAAAAAACTACGCAGTAAGAGACTTTTGGAGTTATCAGACAGGAAAACTCATGAGTTTTATTCCAAACATATAGGTTGTGATGCCGAAGTTCTTTTTGAGAAGGCTCCGCGTGGCAAATCAATGCATGGTTTTACTAAGAATTATATACGAGTTGAATTGCCTGCAGAATATTCATCTGTAGAGATGGATAATAAACTGATAAATGTGGAACTTGTTGGCTTTAATTTTGATAATTCAGCTTTAATAGCGAAACTAAAGTAATAGATAATGGATAAAGTAGCAATAGTAATATTAAACTGGAATGGCCTGTCGATGTTAAAGCAATATCTGCCTTCATTGATAGAGTATTCTCGTGATGATGCTTCCATATATGTAGCTGATAATGCATCTACTGATGGGTCTTTCGAAATGCTGAAAAAAGATTTCCCAATGTGTAAGTTGATTCGCCTGGAAAAAAACTGGGGCTTTGCTGATGGATATAATAAAACCCTTGAGCAGATAGATGCTGAATACTATTTGCTTCTCAATTCGGATATTGAAGTTACTCATCATTGGCTGACACCGTTAATCGAATTTATGGATGTTCATCCTGAAGCTGCTGCATGTCAACCCAAATTGCTATCAGAGGCAGACAAAGATTCTTTTGAATATGCTGGAGCGTGTGGAGGATTCATAGATAAATATGGTTATCCATTTTGTAGAGGAAGGATTTTTAATAATGTAGAAGAAGATAACGGCCAGTATGATTATGCTACAGAGATTTTTTGGGCTACAGGTGCTTCATTGATGGTAAGGGCTAAGGATTATAAAGAAGTTGGAGGCCTAGATGGTCGTTTCTTCGCTCATAATGAGGAAATAGACTTATGCTGGAGATTGAGACTAAAGGGGCGCAAAATATTTTGCATACCTGAAAGTTATGTATATCATGTAGGTGGTGGTACTTTGCCAAAAAGTAATCCGATGAAGACCTTTCTGAATTTTCGCAATAATTTGACCATGCTTTACAAGAATCTGCCTGATGACGAATTAAAACATGTTATGCGAGTGCGTTGGTTCTTGGATTATATTGCAGCATTTGAAACACTCTTTATCAATTTTAATATAGGAGACTTTAAAGCCATTTATAAGGCAAGGAAGGCTTTTAAGAAGTGGAGGAACACTTTTGATGAAGATAGAACAAATATACAGCAGACAACAGTGTTAAAAAAAATACCAGAGAAGCGTGACTTTTCGCTACTCTGGCAATATTATGTAAAAGGCCGAAAACTATTTTCAGAATTGCCTTAGTACTCTAAAGGATTGCATAATTCTTCTTTCCAACTTTTCAAAAATTTAAACCAAGTCTTCGCATTATGATATCCAAAGTCCTCATTATCACTGCAGAATACGATTCCATAGTGTAGTTCATCTGTTTTTGTTGAAATAACGAATGCATAATTATCTTTATCAGCTGGTTGTTCGCTAATTATATTATTGGGATTTATGCAAATTCCAAGTCCAACAGTCTCACGTTTGTGCCCTACAGAGTCTTTTTCGGATACAGGCCAGTCCGTGCCCCAGCATCCGCGTAATCCTTGCTTATCAGAAAATTCAACAGAATTTTTTACATTAATAATTCCTGAGCAAAATTTGTAAGAATTTACGGGTTTGCTAAATTTGATATCTACAGCACAGTCACGATGACCTGCATACAATGTATAACGTGTTATCATATCAACTGGTTCGTCATTTGCACTTGGTTTCCAGTCTTTGTCAACGATCTCAATAACAGTACGTAAAGGTCCGCGAGACAAAATACGTTCAGTGCGGTGTTCCACATCGCTAATCATAACAGGGGCCTTACCATCCCATCCACGAAGAGTACCTACACCAAGAGTTTCACCAACCCATAGTACATCATCACCTGTACCAGCAGCCTTTTGTGTCTTGTCGGGATAGAATTGAGTTTGTTTTAATTCAAGTCCTTTGTGGTTTTTCCCGTAAATATCTACAGTCTGTCTGTGGTCAAAATATATTCTATATGCCACAAGGTCGCTTTCGAAAGCTGGTCCATGATGATGCATCATCCAATATGGATTAACACCACGGTCGGTCGTAAGGCTGCTTATATAAAGATTCTGTTTGTTTGAGCTAGTTATTTTCTTGTTTGTCATAAGCATTTCTGCATATACTTTGGCCGGATATTCTCTTGGAGTTCCTTTATCGAATAATTGAATATTGAACTTTAGGTTACTTTCCTTGTTGATATCCGTGACAAAGCACAACTCATCGTTAGTGCCGTCTCCATTCATATCATCAAGTTGGCATGGAATTTCTTTCCCATTAAGTGTAACAAGTGCGGACTTGACCTTACCATATTTATTAAGTTGTAAGACTACAGGCGCATTTTCTCGCGCGATTCTTGATTTGTTGTATACTGTAATATTTATCGATTGCTGAGCAGAAGCGCATAGAGCTATCGAAATTAAGGACAGACCTACAAATAATTTTCTCATAATGTTTTTAGTTTGTTTATTTTAGAGGCAAAGGTACTTTAAACAGATAAAATAGCGCAGTAAATATTAAATTATCAACAAATAATTACACAATTTCAACAAATTGTGCATATTATTTAATTTTTTTAGCTTTATATTTGGTTTTGAATATATTTTTTAGTACTTTTGCGTACAATTTTAACAGTATTCAATAAAAGTAGATATATTTAGTGCGTAAAGCTTATTACATATTATTAGTATTGATGATTCTTACAATAAGTTGTGAGTTTCATTTAAGGCCTAGCGATAGTTATGGAGAAAAATCTGAATTAGAGATATCTCGTTACGATCGTTTGGAAAGTACTTATCTTACCACAGGTGATTTTTCAGCATTGCAACAGATGAACACAGGTTATCCCATGGAAACCCGCACATTGATAGAAGACGTATTAAAATTAGGCGAAGTTAATGACCCAGAGATAAACTCTAAATTTCTTAATTTTTATCAAGATACAATATTACAAAGTATAGTATCTGATGTTGAAGTAGAGTATGCTAATATGGATGATGTGAATAAAAATATGAGTGAAGCTTTTTCTAAATTGAATAAGTTGATACCAGATTTCCCGATGCCTCACATTTATGCTCAAATAGGAGCTCTAGACCAGAGCGTAGTAGTTGGTAATCATAGTATAGGTATCTCTCTAGATAAGTATTTAGGAGAAAAATATCCATTGTATAAAAAGTTCTATTCAGCAGATCAACGTAAGATGATGAATAGGCAATCTATAGTTCCAGACTGTCTTAATTTTTATATTTTAAGTCTGTATCCATTGAAAAATTTTGAGACTAGCAGTCAACTAGAACGTGATATGCACATTGGAAAAATTCAGTGGGTGGCAAACCATGTCATGAAGAAGAAGGTTTTTAATAACGATTACGTAAAGATAGTAAGCTATTATATGAAGAATACAGATACTTCTATAGCCGAACTATTGAAGGATAATAACTATTCTAAAATAATAAGTGAGAGTGGTATTAAGGTTAAGAATGTCCAACCTCAGCCTTAATTTTTTTTCCTTGATATATACCTTCAGAGTTGAGCTTATTATTCAATAGGTTCGTAAACTCATAGTTCTTTATTCCCCAATATGGAGCGACCAACATGTCTTTAGGTGATTGTGAAACAAATCTCTCTAGTACCAAGTCTTTACGTAGATATTGTATATATTCAGCAATCAATGATATATACTCGTCTACGGTATAAAGATGAAAGGGTGTTTGGTTATAGTCGTTAGCTAATTTTGTACCCTTAATTATTTGCAACTGGTGCATCTTTAGAATATCTAGTGGTAAAGAAGAAATAATGGGTGCTTGTCTAAGTGATTCTACTTCATTTTCTCCAGGCAGTCCTAATATTATATGTCCACAGGTTGTTATGCCCCTGCCTGCAGTTTCAAATACCGCCCTTTTGGCGCATTCAAAATTATGCCCTCTATTTATCTTCTTGAGAGTATCGTCGTTAGTAGATTCAATACCATATTCTATAGTAACAAAAGTCTGTCTGTTAAGGGCTTCTAGATAGTCAAGCAATGGTCCTGATATACAATCGGGGCGTGTACCTATAGCTATGCCTACGACATCATCACATTCTAGAGCTTCCTCGTATACGGCTTTAAGTTCATCTACTGTTGAGTATGTATTAGTAAAAGCTTGAAAATAAGCTATATATTTCATTTCAGGATATTTGCGACCAAAGAATATTTTTCCTTCAGATAGTTGTTCTGTAACACTCTTTGTGTTGTCGCAATAAGCAGGGTTGAATGTCTTATTATTACAATAAATGCAGCCACCAAAAGAAATACGTCCATCACGGTTGGGACATGAGAATCCTGCATTTACGGATATTTTTTGTACGCGAAAATCAAACTTTTTACGAATCCAAGAACCGTAGTCATTATATAGAGCTTTATTCATATATTTTAAAACTTATGAGGCGCAAATATACGAAAAATATTGTATCTTTGCGACATAATAAATCAAAATAATATGCTTATGAAATTTTTTTCTATATTATGTACTACATTACTAATTGGTTCAATACAAATGAATGCAGGTAATAAAATTACTGTAAAGCAAATAACTGATAATACTTTCAAGCAGGAAACGCTTGATGACGTAACAACTCTGAATGACGGTGAAGCATATGCACAGATAAGTTCAGATGGTAAGCAGATCGTTAAGTACTCTTTTAAAACAGGTAAACCAATAGGAGCGCTTTTTGATGTTAATACAGTTAGAGGTAAAAAAATACAAAACGTTGATGGATATATAATGAGCCCGGATGGGAAACGTATTCTTATACAAACGCAAACAAAGAGAATCTATCGCCGTTCATTTACCGCCGAGTATTATATTTATGACATCAATAACAATAAGATGGTACCATTGAGTGATAGGGGCCCACAACAAACTCCACTATTTTCTCCTGATGGTAACAACATCGCATTTGTAAGACAAAATAATATATATTTGGTTAAGTTGCTTTATGATAATTCAGAAAGTCAGGTTACTATAGATGGTAAGTTTAACGGGATTATCAATGGAATCCCTGACTGGGTTAATGAAGAGGAATTTTCTACGGCTCGAAGTATGGTCTTTACAGCAGATAGCAAGATGATATGTTGGATACGTTATGATGAATCTAATGTAAAGCAATATTCATTGCAGTTGTTTAAGGGGCTGGAGCCTGAAAGAAATGAATTCGCAGAATACCCCGGACAGTACAGTTACAAGTATCCTGTTCCAGGTGAAGCCAATTCTTCTGTAGAGGCATTGAGTTATGACATACAATCTCATCAGACACGTAAAATGAAGGTAGCTCTTGATGCCGATGGGTATATGCCACGGATTGTTATGACGAAAGATCCTGCTAAAATAGCAGTAATGACATTCAACCGCCATCAAGACGATCTTCGTATATACATGGCAAATCCGCGAAGCACTGTTTCTCAGTTGGTAATAGAAGACAAATCCGATAAATATGTAAAGGAAGAAGGGCTTGAAAATATCTGTTTTACTGATAATCATATACTGCTTCCGAGTGAGAAAGATGGTTTTAATCATTTATATCTCTATGATATCAACGGCAAATTAATACGTAAGATAGGCAAAGGAAACTTTGTTATAAATGATGTGTATGGTTATGATGAGAATAATGGTAACGTTTATTATTCGTCGAACGAAAATGGAGTAACCCAACAGGACGTATATGTGTCAAAATCAAATGGAAGTGTAGAATGCTTAACAAAAAGGGCTGGGTGGAATGATGCTATATTCAGTCATGGCTTTAAATATTTTATTAATATATACAGTAGCATGAATACCCCTTCTGTATATACGATTTGTAATAATTCAGGTCATGAACTTGTTACACTTATAGACAATAAAGCCTTAGATAATAAATTAAAAGAATTTGATATATCAAAATGTGAAATGTTCTCTTTCACAACATCTGAAGGTATAAAACTTAACGGATGGATGATAAAACCTTCTGATTTTGATCCTAATAAGAAATATCCGGTGATTCTATATCAATATAGTGGACCAGGGAATCAGCAAGTACTCAACAAATGGGGGATAGGAGCTTTTGGACAGGGTGCTATCTTTGAAGAATCTTTGGCGCAACAGGGATTTATATGTGTTTGTGTAGATGGTCGCGGCACAGGCGGAAGGGGAGCTGACTTTGAAAAGTGTACATATTTACGACTTGGTGATTTAGAATCAAAAGATCAGGTTGAAACTGCTTTATATATGGGATCTCTACCATATGTAGACAAAGATCGCATAGGAATATGGGGATGGAGCTACGGAGGCTGGAATACGCTGATGAGTATGAGTGAGGGTAGAGGTGTATTTAAAGCTGGTGTTGCTGTGGCCCCACCAACAAACTGGCGCTACTATGATTCTGTTTATACTGAACGCTATATGCGCACTCCAAAAGAGAATAAATCAGGTTATGATGAAGTAAATCCGATTGCCCGTGTAAATAATCTTCATGGAGCGTTACTGATATGTCATGGACTAGCCGATGATAATGTACATTTTCAGAATACAGCAGAGTACACCGAAGCTTTAGTACAAGCTGATAAGGACTTTAAAGAAAATATATATGTGAATAGAAATCATAGTATATATGGAGGTAATACACGTAATCATTTGCTTAGACAGATAACTAATTTCTTTCTTACAGAAATGAAATAAATATAATAATAAAACAAATCAATGAAAACTTTAAAAACTATTTTTGCTTTGTCTTTGTGCATGATGCTACTTACACTGCCTATAGAGGCAAAGCAGAAGGCAAAAACAAAAGACACTTCTGCATCTTCTGTATTGAAGATGATAGAAAAAGTAAATAGTCATTGGCAGTCTACTAATAGCCCTGAAGTTAATGCTTTTTGGGATAATGCTGCTTACTTTACTGGTAATATTGAAGCTTATCGTCTTACAGGTAATGCTAAATATTTGGAGTACAGTGATAAATGGGCACGTTATAACAAATGGCAGGGAGCTACAGAGGCAGACCCTACCAAATGGCTATATAAAAAGTATGGTGAAGATCAGCAACATGTACTGTTTGGAGACTGGCAAATTTGTTTTCAGACATATATAGATATGTATGAAATGAATCCTAATGCTTACAAGATAGCTCGTGCAAAGGAAGTAATGGATTCTGAATGTGCTTCTTCTGCTACTGATTATTGGTATTGGTCTGACGCTTTATATATGGTAATGCCTGTTATGACTAAATTGTATAAGGTTACAGGTAACAAAATGTATCTTGATAAACTATATAAAAACTTTTCTTATGCAGACAATCTGATGTATGATAAAGACAGTCATCTGTATTATAGAGATGCGAAGTACATTTATCCGGAACATAAAACTGTTAAAGGAAATAAAGACTTTTGGTCAAGGGGTGATGGCTGGGTTTTTGCGGGACTTGCTAAAGTATTGCAAGATATGCCCAAATCTTATGAGCATTATTCATATTTCTTACAGAGATTTAAAGAGCTTGCTTCATCAATTGCTAAATGTCAGCAGAAAAAAGGTTATTGGACACGTTCATTGCTTGATGCTGAAGAAGCTAATGGGCCTGAAACTAGTGGAACAGCCTTCTTTACTTACGGATTGCTATGGGGTATGAACCATGGAATTCTGGATGTTGCTACATATAAGCCCGTTGTTGATAAGTCTTGGAATTATCTATCTAATGTAGCTTTACAAAATGACGGTTCTGTTGGTTATGTACAACCAATAGGGGAAAAGGCAATAAAAGGGCAACAGTTGACAGCTAAAAATATATCTAACTTTGGTACTGGTGCTTTTCTTTTGGCTGCATGTGAGAAAGTTCGTTTTGATGACAATAGTGTGAGTGCCTCTAATATAAAACCTTTTGAGGTTGATATTAAAAATAAAGATAATAATTTGTACCATAAGGTTGTAGAATTGGATGCTAAAACGGTCTTTGATAAACTAGGTATATCAGGAGGAAGACAGTTTATTGTTAAGAATGCAGTAGGGCAGGAAGTTCCTTATCAACTGACTTATGATGGCAAAATTCTTATAGAAGCATCTGTACGTCCTTTGGGAACAGCCTCTTTTATTATAAGTAAGGGCTTGCCGGCTACTCCTAAAAATTATGTTTATGGTCGTCAGTATCCTGAACGTGTAGATGATATTGGATGGGAAAATGACAGATGTGCTTATCGTCTTTACGGTCCGGCATTGCAACGAACAGGTGAGGATGCCTATGGTAACGATGTTTGGCTTAAAAATGTTCCTGATTTGGTAGAGGAAGACAGATACCATACAGAAGATATAATGAAAGAGCCTATTGCTGAATTGAAAAAAACAGATAAAGAAGGTGCCGATGCTCTAGAAGAGGCTACCAGTTATCATTATGATCATGGTTATGGATTTGATTGTTATAAGGTTGGTCCAACATTGGGTTGTGGTACTCCGGCATTGCTCGATGGTGATAAAATAATATTTCCATATTGTTATAAGGATTACGAAATATTAGATAATGGTCCTTTACGTTTTACTGTTAGTTTGACTTATAATCCAAGTAAAATAAAAGGAGATAATAATGTGATAGAGCACCGTTTGTTGAGCCTTGATAAAGGTTCAAATTTCAATAAACAGACTGTTTGGTATGATGGACTAACAAAACCTTGCGATTTGTGTGCAGGCGTAGTCATTCATTCAGAAGATACAACTAGCGTTGTTTTAGGCAAAAATTACGTTCAATACGCTGATCCTACCGACAATCCAAAAGGACAAAACTTCCAAATATATGTTGGAACCTTATTTCCTGATTTTGTAAGTTCTACTAAAAAACTTATGTATGAAAATCCAACAAGGGGAAATGCAGGTCATGCGATTGGTATAATAAAGGATTACAAAAGTGGTGAAAAGTATACATACTACTTTGGTGCAGCATGGAGTAAGTATGATTGTCTATCACAGGAAGAATGGCAGATAAGAATTAATTCTTATCTGAATAGCTTAAAATCGCCATTCGAAATTTCTTATAAGTGATTCTGATATATTATAAAAGCCCCCAAAAGTATTAACACTTTTGGGGGCTTTTTATTTGATAATTATCAATTATTCTCTTCGAAGATTTTCATACGTTCTTCTAATAAATCATATTGGTTATCTTTTATAAACGATGTGCATACGCGCAAGCCTTCTTGATGACTTCCTGTAGTTATAAGGCAGATTGCACTTACACCATAATACATGAGTGCATGAGCCAGTTCTCCACTTGTCATGCCATGATATCCAATGGTAAAATAGAATCCGTCTGCGATATCTTCGTCTAGATCTTTGTCATATACAATATAAAACTTATGACGGCAAAAGATTTCTTTTAGTTTATGAGCTCTTTCTCCGTAAATATTAATTTCTTTTCTAAAGTCAAAGGTTCCATCACTTGCAGCCTTTAGCATTGCCGCCATTGCAAATTGAGCGCTATGGCTAGTTCCAGAAGATAGTGCGTAAAGCATACGTGTTGAAAAAACCAAACCGAATGGCAGACCCTCATATCTTGCAGCCAATGCATCGTATTTTCTGTGAAATAATTTATCTGATATACATGTCACTCCAATACGCTCTCCTGCATAACTGAAGGCTTTAGAACCGCTAATAAGAAGAATATAGTTGTCTGTATATCTGGCTACAGTAGCTTGATATGGAGAGGCAAAAGGTGTACTGAGATTTTTGCGGAAGTCCATAGCAAAGTATGCTAGGTCTTCCATTACAATTGCATCATATTTAGTTGCAAGTGTTCCTATCGCTTTTAATTCATCTTCATTAAGACATATCCATGATGGGTTATTGGGATTACTGTATATAATGGTACATATATTACCTTTACTCAAATAACTTTCTAGTTTTGGAGCTAGTTTTTCACCACGGAAATCATATACATCAAAAGTCTCATACTTTACACCTTGTACCTGTAATTGCATCTTTTGCACAGGAAAGCCCGGATCAATAAATAAAACAGTATCTTTTTGGGGATTACATTGTGAGCAAGTGAGGAAAGATGCAAATGTGCCCTGCATAGAACCACATACAGGTATGCATCCCTCTGAACTGATGTCAACACCTATAAATGCCTTAACAAATCTTGATGCTTCTGATTTAAGTGCAGGGAGTCCCTGTATATCAGGATAACTGTGAGCTATTCCGGATTCTAACGCCTTAATCTGTGCGTCAACACCTACTTTTGCAGCTGGAAGTCCGGGAATACCCATCTCCATTTTTATAAATTCTACGCCAGATTCTTTTTCTGCATATGCTGCGATTGATTTAACCTCTCTAATAGTCGCTTTTGCAAAGTCTTGTATGCCAAAATCTTTTATGGCGTTATCTATTATTTCTTTTTTTATTGGAGTTGCTTTCATATTTATTTCTGAGCTTTTTTACCAATAGATAGAGCCTTTATATTAGCCGATACTATTGCATCACCTTTTCTGGCAAATACACGGCTGATTGCAGTCTCCAGTTTTTCGTAGTCAATACCTAGGGCCTTCTGTGCCGCACCTAATAGAATTACGTTAGCAGAACGTGGTACGTTATTGTCTTTTGCTAATTGGTCAATATCAATGGAAATGACATTTTTAAGCTTATCATAATCAGCCTTGAGCTTATCTTGATCTGGATAATTAGGTATATTTATAAAAGGATTGCTAGATGTAATAATCCATCCATCTTTATTCAAATATGGCAGATAACGTAGAGCTTCCATTGGCTCCATACTAATAATAACATCCGCTTGACCTAGAGCAATAAGATCACTGTGTATCGGTTCTGAAGATATACGTAGATTGCTTTGTACATCACCTCCACGTTGAGACATTCCGTGTACTTCGGCCTGTTTGATATACAAATCCTCTTTCATTGCAGCTTCACCTATTATTGTTGCGATAGAGAGAATACCTTGTCCTCCAACACCGCATAATATTATATCTGTTTTCATTAGTTATTCCTCCTTTATTTTTTGTCTTCTGTTTTGTTCTGTTTTAGGTGACGACGTAATGTTTGCATACATTCCCTTCTTGGAATTATAACACTAACACCTTTGTATTCTATCTCTTCGCGAATGGTGTTTGTAATTTCTGCCATGTTTTTTGGCAGTGGTACAACAACCTTTAGATGATTGTCTTCAATACCAAGGCCACGACATATAGCTTCAAACTTATTTGTTCCTGCTGAATCTTGTCCACCTGTCATTGCCGTAGTAAGGTTATCACTTATTATAACTGTAATATTCGCATTTTCGTTTATAGCATCTAATAGACCTGTCATGCCAGAATGAGTAAATGTTGAATCTCCTATTACAGCTACCGCAGGCCATTGTCCTGCATCTGCAGCACCCTTTGCCATTGTTATGCTAGCGCCCATATCTACACAACTATGTATTGCTTTATATGGAGGTAAAAATCCCAAAGTATAGCAACCTATATCTCCAAATACACGCGCATTAGGATAATCTTTTAGAACATCATTAAGAGCCTGATAAACATCTCTGTGCCCGCAACCTTGGCATAGTGCAGGTGGACGTGGAGTGACGTCTTCGCAAGGTGCGAAGCTTTCTTCACATGGAAGTCCTAATGATCTCTTTACTATATCTGGATTCAATTCTCCTGTACGTGGAAGTTCTCCTGAAAGTCTACCTTTAATGATTGCATTTCCAGGCATTATACCTCTTAATACATCTTCAATAAACGGTTGGCCTTCTTCTATTACTAGTATTTCATCGCATTCGGCTGTCAATTTATTTACTAGTATTTTTGGCAATGGATATTGGCTTATTTTAAGTATAGGATAAGGACAACCGTTTGGAAAGCACTCATTTAGATAGTTAAAAGCAATTCCGCTTGTTATTATACCAAGTTTATGGTTTGATCCTTCTATGAATTTATTATATTTGCTATTTAAGGATTCCTCTTCAAGCATTGATTGCTGACCTGTTACTATGACATTACGCTTTCTTGCAAAAGCAGGTAGTAAGACCCAGTCACTTGCTTTAGAATTATAATTTAATTCGTTTTCTTTTCTTGCCTCATCTTTGATATTGACAACAGCACGACTGTGAGCCATTCTTGTTGTTACGCGCATAAGAATTGGAAGATGAATCTTTTCAGAAAAGTCATATGCACTCTCAATCATATCGTATGCTTCTTGCTGATTACTTGGTTCGAATGTCGGAATCATTGCAAACTTGCCATAAAATCTACTATCCTGTTCATCTTGAGATGAGTGCATAGAAGGATCGTCAGCTACTAATACAATTATTCCACCGTTTGTACCTGTCATTGCTGAGTTCACAAAAGGGTCTGCACAAACGTTCAAGCCTACATGCTTCATACATACGAGAGCTCTTTTACCCATGAAAGACATTCCTAAAGCAGCTTCCATAGCTGTCTTTTCGTTAGTAGACCAGCGACTGTGAATCATCCTTTCTTTTGCAAAGGGTGATGTCTGTATGTATTCAGTAATTTCGGTTGATGGAGTACCAGGATAAGCATATACACCGCTTATACCTGCATCAATCGCACCCTGAGCTATAGCCTCATCACCTAATAATAATTTTTTCATATCTTTTATTTTTATATTATTTGATCGTAACTATTATTCTTCGACAATACTTGCCTCTATCCATTCTTTAGCAACTTTATTAGCATCATTAATAGCTGTGGTTTCATCTACATCATAATTTTCGGTTAGTAATATTACCAAATCTGCTATTGAAAAATCCTTTCCAATTACATTGTCCCACAGTAGCGAAGCTGATTCGTTAATGCATATTATATTACTAAAGTCTATATTTTCTTTTCCGACAGCTACAATAATCTGTTCGTTGCAAACTGTACGTTTATTAAATCCTTTTTTTATCTTCATATAACTTTTATTCAATAGGGAAAACTTTTAACCATATGATTCTGTAAAATGCCAATAAATATTTTCTTATTGGTAGCATTCTTATCCAGATATATGAATATATTTTCCACTTTCTACTATAAATATAATCTATCTTATTTTTACGACCTTTTCTATAAAATCCAATTGCAAGACCTTTTATGTCATTCATTCTACAGTGTTCGACGAATATATTACCATCACCCTGTAGTATAACATCCTCTCCATTTATGTCTATAATTCGGTGTAATACGTATATTCCATTATTTATTTCAGCAAGAACTGGATCTGAAACTTTCGGGCTGCTTGGTGATTTAAGTATTGCTTTATCTCGTGTACCTTCGATAAAAGGCCGCATACTAGTTCCCTTAAGCCTGAGTGTTACAGTATGTCCATTTTTAAGCATCCTTACAATCTCTGGCATCAAAATAGAATTATCAAATATAATTTCGTTTATTTTGATATTGTTCTTTGACATATTCTTGCAGACTTTTCATCTGGTAGACAATATAGAGTGTATATAGGTGTATTTTCTATTATCTTTGTTATTGTGTCGCAAATAGCATTGTATTTCTTATCATCCCATTTCATAGATGCGCAAGATGGTAATGAACTTGCAAATGACTCTGCCGGATTCATTCTTTTTATTTTGTCTTCTTTTGCCCTTACTATCTGTGTTATAGCTCCAAGATGAATTCTCTTTTGTTTATAGCATGGCGTTTTTCCACTCCATGGAGAGCCATATATATATGTTTTGTTGCCTAAAACCCTCAAAACGGGGTTGTCATCATTTATTAGTTCTGTACCTTCTATATATTTCATCCAAAGATCTGTATGAGTGCTTTTACCAGTACCGCTTTTGCCTGTAAATGCAAATCCCTTATCATTATGGCAAACCGCAGATGCATGAATCAAAAGAGTTTCATGTAGGCTTCCTACAAATGCAAATATGAGCATTAATGCATTGTTGAGGCCAAATGCCCTCATGCGTGTATCACCGTTTAAAGCGCATACACACTCTGAGAAATCTTTGTTAGTCTGCAACAGACAGCAGTATTTTCCTTCCGTGTTATTTATAATATATTGATAGCCTCCATCTTCTAAACTGTATACTTCTGTATTGCCATTTCCAGTGTCAAAGGTGCCAATGGCATCATTAGCTTTTCTTTGGGATATAGAATCATCAATAGTTAGTTTAAAAAACAAACCGCCAGAGACATAATTAGTTCTGAACGGTTCAAAAGAAGACAGAAGAGTCATATTGTTAATATGAGATTCTGTAAAGATTATACTGATATAAAAATCAGCTATTTTAAAATTATTTGTCCTATTAGAAATCATTACTAATTTACATTCCAGAACCCATACCTCTTGGTCTACCTCCATTACCAGAGAAACTGCCTCCTGATCTATGTCCTTTACCGTTTTCAGGTCTTATACCTTTTTCCTGCATGTTCTTTTCATGTAAAGCCTTCTTTGCTGCTTTTTTCTGTTCTTTGGTCATAGGTTTATTATCTTCTGCGGCCTGTTGAGATGCATCAATAATACTGAAACTGAACTCAGAAGGGGTTATGTATTTAACATCATAGTTTGTCTCGTGTTTCTTTTTCCCTTTTGGATAATTAGAATATTTAAGTTTAAGTTCTGCGTATTTTTTGTCGCATTGTTTGCGATTAGTTGCAAACATTACAATACATGTAGGATGATTCTTGCCAATCTTGTTCTGTATATAATCTCTTAACTGGTAAGAATAATTGTTTCTGTTTATAAGAAATTTTGTTTTGTTGTTAACCCATGCACTGTCTAATTTCTGTACTTCTGTGAAGTACACAGTAGAATCATTAAACGATGCGGCGAAACCGAATATATAAATGGGCGTACGCACATCTTTTGCTGCGATATTAGTCACTGAAAAAGACATCAATGCTACGGCAACTATAAATAAATACTTTAAAAATTTCATTATAAATTATCTGATTTTTAATATTTTACAAACGTTTAACTGCCAAGGTACGACTTCAATAACTGATTGTCTGTGTTGTGGCGAAGTCGCCTTATTGCTTTCTCTTTTATTTGTCTTACTCGTTCTCGCGTTAGACCGTATTTATCACCTATTTCTTCGAGAGTCATCTCTGGCTCACCAATTCCAAAAAAAGCTTCAATAATATGACGTTCCCTTTCATTTAGTGTTAGAAGAGCTCTACTAATTTCACTTCGCAGGGATTCCATTACCAAAGAATTGTCTGCCATAGGCGCATCATTGTTTACCAAAACATCAAGAAGGCTGTTGTCTTCACCATCTATAAAAGGTGCATCGACTGATATATGTCTTCCGCTTACTTTCATGGCATCAATAACTTTATCTTCAGAAAGATCAACTTTATTGGCGATTTCTTCAGTGGATGGGCGCCGCTCGTTCTCTTGTTCAAATTTACTTAATGCACGATTTATCTTATTTACAGATCCAACTTGATTAAGCGGTAATCTTACTATTCTACTTTGTTCTGCAATCGCTTGCAAAATACTTTGTCTTATCCACCATACAGCATATGATATAAATTTAAATCCGCGCGTCTCATCAAATTTTTCGGCAGCCTTTATAAGCCCTAGATTTCCTTCATTTATAAGGTCCGGAAGGCTTAGCCCTTGATTCTGATACTGTTTAGCAACCGAAACAACAAATCTTAAATTGGCTTTCGTAAGTCGTTCAAGAGCTTTTCTATCACCTTTTTTTATACGTTGTGCCAGTTCAACTTCCTCCTCAACGGAGATTAGTTCCTCATGTCCAATCTCTTGAAGATATTTATCAAGAGATGCACTTTCACGGTTGGTTATAGATTTATTGATCTTCAGTTGTCTCATGTATCGTACAATTTAAGCACTGCAAAATTAACCAATTTTCCCGAATTACCAAATTTATTGCAATATTTTTGCCTAAAAAAAACTATTTCGTAAGTTTTAGCAATATTTTTGCGTAAAATAAAAAAAGTCCCCTCTTTTATAGAATAGAGTGGGACTTCTTTCTTTTTCAAACTTTAATCAGTTAGTGGAACTGCAAAGTATGCTTTCTTGCCAGTCGGATATATACCTTGAATGTACAGAACTGGATCTTTACTTGTTGAAGATTCTTTAACTATTTTCTGTAGATCATCTATTGTCTTTACTGTGTTATCATTAACTTTTTGTATTATGAATCCCCGGTTGATACCAGCTTCTTTCATTTTTCCGTTACTTACTTTAAGAACTTCGAGACCTGAATTTATATTTAGTTGTTTCTTCTGTGATTCTGTGATTTCTTTGAAGTTAGCTCCTAACACATCAAGATCGGCATCTTTTACTACTTTTGTGTTACCTTGTTCATTTTTGAGTGTAAGAGTAGTCGTACCTTTATGCTTATTACGTAAATAAGTAATTGTTACTTTATCACCTGGTCTTTTCTTGGCTAGGAATTCTTGTAGTTCAGCCATCTTTTTGACAGGTTGTCCGTCTATAGCCGTAATTACATCGCCGTCTTTCATTCCTGCAGCTTCTGCAGACCCCTCATCAATAATTTTTGCTACATATATACCTTCCATTGTTCCAAGGTCAACTGTCTTACCTTGTTCTTTCTGATTGTCGATATAATTATTTACGTCAGAACCCTGTATGCCAATAAGCGCTCTTTGTACATTACCATACTGTTTTAGATCTGAAACAACTTTGTTCATGATTGCAGTAGGAATTGCAAATCCATAACCGCTATATGATCCTGTCTGAGAATAGAGCATGGCATTTATACCAACTAATTCTCCTTTTACATTGACAAGTGCACCACCTGAATTTCCTGCGTTTATCGCAGCATCAGTCTGAATAAATGATTCAACTCCATTTGCTCCCAATGAACGGGCTTTGGCACTTACTATACCTGCAGTTACAGTATTGTTTAAGTTGAATGGATTTCCAACAGCTAAGACCCATTCTCCTACTTTCAAATCTTCACTGTTTCCAATTGCAATAGCAGGAAGATTTTTTGCATCTATTTTTACAAGAGCTAAGTCTGTCGTTTTGTCTGTACCTACTATCCTTGCAGAATATTCTTTATTGTCGTTTAATGTTACAGTAAGTTCATCAGCACCATCGACAACATGATTGTTGGTAACAATATATCCGTCTGAAGATATTATGACTCCAGAACCTGAAGCTTCTTTTTTAGGGGTTTGCACTTTCCTTTTCTGAGTGCCGTTATTACCTTGGTCTTGTTGTCCTTGTCCAAAGAAATCGAAAGGACTTGAGAAGAAATCTCCAAATGGATCAGATTGAACATCAACAGTCTGCACTTTACTGTTTTGTACATATTTTATGTGTACAACACATGGTAGTGATTTCTCTGCGGCATAAGTTAAATCTACTGGTTGTCCTGGAACAGAAACAGCCAATGCTGATGCAGGAACAGCTAAAAAAAATACTGCCATAAAGGCATAAACAATTTTTCTGGAAATTTTGTTCATCATTTTATTATTTTATTAGTTATTTTCTTAAAAACTTACTTGCAAAAGTAGGTTCAAAAAATGAAAATCTGTCATTTTGTCCTATTATTTGTCGTCTTTTAACACTCTAAATCTAGCTATTAACGGCTCTTAAATAGAACCTTGTAAGTTTTTACAAAAATTGAAATATGAAAAATCGAATAATCTAAATAATTATTTTATTTTGTTCTTCGCCTTTTCTCAATTTTATTTTGTACTTTTGCAGCATGAAAGCAGAATTCCGGTCTGTCGCTGGTACGCTTTTGCGTATGAGAGGAAAGTCCGGGCAGTATAGGGTACTCCACTTCCCAAATTAGAAGCTATTGGCAACAGTAGGAAATGGCAGAAGAAAATAACCGCTGTAATTCTTTACAGTAAGGGTGAGAAGGTGGTGTAAGAGACCACCAGCTGATGGGTGATCATCAGACTGTGTCATCTGGAGGCTGCAAGTTCGCGTATACTATCGTCTGAGGGTCGCCCGCCCGACTAATTCCGATAGAGGGTGGGACGCTAGAGCCGTGTGGCAACATACGGAGTAGATAAATGGCAGACACTGTGTTTCATGAGAGTGACTCATAGTACAGAACCCGGCTTACAGGGATTCTGTTTTCTATTTTTATAATTTAGATATAATACAATGGATAAGAAAGTTAGCAGATTGGTAAATTTCTTAAAGATTGGCATCTGGAAAATTGATAAGTCGGATGTCTCTCCTTTGCGCTATCTTTTTTATGAGGTAATAAAAAAAGTAATACTCGCAATAAAGTTCTTCACGACAAAGCGTGTTATGAATTCTGCCGCAGCACTTACATATTCTACATTACTTGCTATTGTACCGATAATGGCTGTCGTCTTTGCAATCGCAAGGGGATTTGGATATTCTAAGTATATTGAAGCCTGGTTCAGAGATGCACTTACAAGCCAACCAAAAGTAGCAGAGACTATAATTGGGTTTGTAAATTCATACCTAGTTCATACTAAAAGTGGAATATTTCTTGGTTTGGGAATTATCTTTATGCTTTGGACCGTCTTAATGTTGACAAGCGATATAGAAAATACTTTTAATGATATATGGCAAGTAAAAAAGACACGTGGATTCTTTCGAACTTGTACTGATTATTTGGCAATGTTTTTTCTTATACCTATCATTATTGTGTTAACTAGTGGAATATCAATTTTTGTTGGTACAATATTTACAAAGATGAATGATTATATGCTGCTAGGACCATTAGTACGTAGCATGGTCTTTCTTATGCCATATTTGTTTATGTCATTAATATTTACTACTTTATATGTTTTTATGCCTAATACTCGTGTAAAACTGCGCTACGCTGTTATTCCTGGAATATTGGCAGGCGTCGCTATGCAGTGGTTACAATTTTTTTATATACATTCACAGATTTGGGTATCAAGTTATAATGCAATATATGGGTCTTTTGCTGCTTTACCTTTGTTTATGCTTTGGGTGCAGATTTCATGGAGTATATGTCTCTTTGGCGCTGAACTATGTTATACAAGTCAGAATTCAGAAGATTATATATTTACAGATACACATGATATAAGTTATAAATATCGTTTAATGCTTTGTTGTATTTTGCTTAGTGTTATATGCAAAAGATTTGATGAAGGACAAAAACCTTATACAGTATTAAAATTAAAATTGGCTACAAATATACCAACACGTATAATAAGTGATTTACTTTATGATATGGTGCAATCCCATCTTGTTATAGAGATTTCTAATAATGAAAAAGATGAGGAAAGCACATATTTACCTGCGGAATCAACCGGTAACATAAGTATAGGTATGATGATTGATAGATTGGAATCACATGGCAAATGGACTCTTAATATTGACTTGCGTAAAACGACAAGCAAATTATGGAGTAGGGCTTATAATATACGTAAAGCATATATAAATAGTAGCCGTGATATTCTTCTTAAGGACCTTTGAAAATATAAATAATGGACGAATTAAATAGAATAGAAGAATTGCGTAAGCAACTTCATGAATATAATTATAAGTATTATGTTTTGAACCAGCCAACTATTAGTGACCAAGAATTTGATTTCTTGATGCATGAACTCATTGATTTAGAATCACGACATCCTGAATTTGCAGATCCTAATTCTCCATCAAACAGAGTCGGTTCTGATCTTAACCAAGAGTTTATACATGTAAAGCACAAATATCCTATGTTATCATTGGCTAATACATATAATGAACAGGATGTAGCAGATTTTTATAATAGTGTTAAGAGAGGCCTTAAAGGTGAAGATTTCGATATTTGTTGTGAGATGAAATACGATGGATTGTCTATAAGCCTCACATATATTAATGGAAAACTTGTTAGGGGGGTAACTCGTGGAGATGGTGTAAATGGTGACGATGTCACTGCTAATGTGAAAACAATACGGTGTATTCCTTTGGTCCTTCATGGACAAGAATATCCTTCTGAGTTTGAAATACGTGGAGAAATTCTTTTACCATGGAATGAATTTGAAAGACTTAATAGGCAGCGAGAGGCATCAGAGGAGCCTTTATTTGCAAATCCACGTAATGCAGCCAGTGGTACGTTGAAAAGTCAAAATTCAAAACTAGTCGCTAATCGACATCTTGATTCTTATCTATATTACTTACTTGGTGATAATCTACCTTGTGATGGCCATTATGAAAATCTAATGGAAGCACAGAGGTGGGGTTTTAAGATAAGCAAAGGCATGAAGAAGGTTAAAACTCTTCAAGAAATATATGATTTTATTGAATATTGGGATTCAGAACGTAAGAATCTTCCTGTTGCTACAGATGGTATAGTGCTCAAGGTAAATTCTATACGACAACAGAATGCTCTTGGATATACAGCTAAGAGTCCGCGTTGGGCGATAGCATATAAGTATAAAGCAGAACGTGCCTGTACGCCACTTCAGGAGGTCACATTTCAAGTTGGACGTACTGGCGCAATAACCCCTGTAGCTAATATGCAAGCAGTACAGTTGGCGGGCACTACTGTAAAACGTGCTACACTTAATAATGAAGACTTTATACGTAGTTTTGATCTTCATATTGGTGATTATGTTTATGTTGAGAAAGGTGGTGAAATAATACCCAAAATAGTAGGAGTAGATGTTACAAAGCGGTCTTTTGATGCCAAACCAATTGATTTTATTACTCATTGTCCTGAATGTGGTTCAGAACTGATTCGCATTGATGGTGAATCTGCCCATTATTGTCCTAATGATAGTGGTTGTCCACCGCAGATAAAGGGTAGGATTGAACACTTTATTTCACGTAAAGCTATGAATATAGATAGTCTTGGACCAGAAACAGTTGATGAATATTATCGTCGTGGTCTTATTAAAAATTTTGCAGACTTATATGATATTCATGTTCAGGATATTAATGGATTTGATGGAAAAAAAGAGAAAAGTGCCGTTAAGATAGTAAAGGGTATCGCTGATTCCAAAAATGTTCCATTTGAGCGTTTGGTATATGCTCTAGGTATCCGTTTTGTAGGTGAAACATCTGCTAAATTATTAGCGCGCCATTTTAAAAATATTGATTCGCTAGCTAATGCTTCAATGGAAGATTTGCAACAGATAGCCGGTGTAGGTGAAGTTATGGCTGGAAGTGTTATTGGCTATTTTCATAATCCTGTTAATATGGAAATCGTAAACAGGTTGCGTTCTTATGGATTGAAGATGCAACTAAGCGGCGAACAAGTAGATACGTCTAGTAATATACTTTCGGGTAAGAGTATTGTAATAAGTGGCGTTTTTAAGTATCATAGCCGTGACGAGTATAAGCAAATAATAGAATCTAATGGTGGAAAGAATGTTGGTAGTATAAGTGGAAAAACTTCTTTTATACTTGCAGGTGATAATATGGGGCCATCAAAGCTTGAAAAAGCAGGAAGATTAGGTGTTGATATTGTAAGTGAAGATGAATTTCTAAAGATGATATAATAATATCATATACATAGATGAATATAATAGTGTCAGAACCTATAAAAACATTATGTCCTAATTTTATAGGGGCGGTTGTTGAGGCTAAAGTTAAAAACTCAAAATACAATACCGACCTTTGGGGCGAAATTATATCGTTTTGTGATAAATTCAAGACTGAATATACAATTGATAGTATTAAACAGATATCAGGTATCAAGGCTACTCGGATGGTATATAGAGAATGTGGTAAAGACCCCAGTCGGTATAGACCTGCCGCAGAAGCTTTGATGCGAAGAATCCTTAATGGGAAAGAATTATATAAAATAGATACCTTGGTCGATTTGATTAATATGGCTAGTCTTATTTATGGATATAGCATTGGAGGTTTTGATAGTGATAAAATTGCTGGTGATACTATTACGCTTGGTGTTGGTAAGTTTGGTGAACCTTATGTCGGTATTGGTAGAGGTTCTATAAATATAGAAGATCTACCTGTTTATCGTGATAAATATGGTGGCATAGGTACACCAACGAGTGATAATGAACGGACAAAAATGACTATTGAGACCACTCATCTATTTGCTGTTATAAATGGTTATGATGGTAATATTGAAACTGTTAAGGCGAATGCTGAATTTATTCAGCGTTTACTTATTAAATATGCATTCAGTGATGGTGGTAATGTGTCCTATTTTAAATAAGAATCATCAAAAAATAAGCCTAAGTGAAATAGATCATTTTTTGATAATTCTTAAGTATTTTGTACCAATTAGTTGGCAGCTTCAAATTCTTTCAGAAAGCGAGTGTCATTTTCAGAGAACATTCTGAGGTCACTTACTTGATATTTTAGATTAGTAATACGTTCAACGCCAAGACCAAATGCATAACCAGTATATTTTTTACTGTCAATTCCGCATAGTTCAAGAACATTAGGATCAACCATACCACAACCCAAAATTTCTACCCAACCAGTGTGTTTGCAGAATCCGCATCCTACGCCACCACAAATATGGCAAGAAATATCCATCTCGGCACTTGGTTCTGTAAAAGGAAAATAGCTTGGGCGCAAGCGAATTTTAGTATCAGCTCCAAACATTTCGCGAGCAAAAGTCAATAATACTTGCTTTAAATCCTTGAAAGATACATTCTCATCGATATAAAGACCTTCAATTTGATGAAAAAAACAATGTGCACGGGCTGAAATTGCTTCATTCCTATAAACACGTCCAGGGCATATTACACGTATAGGAGGTTTTGAATTCTCCATAATTCGAGCTTGTACGCTACTGGTATGGGTGCGCAATAAAATGTTTTTTGTAACATCTTCAGGATTTGTTTCAACAAAGAATGTATCCTGCATATCGCGTGCTGGATGGTCTGCAGCAAAATTCATTTTTGTAAAAACATGTAAATCATCTTCAACTTCAGGACCGTCTGCTAACGTAAATCCCATACGAGAAAAAATGTCTACTATTTCATTCTTTACAATCGTTAAAGGGTGCCGTGTTCCAAGTTTTATTGGATATGCTGAACGTGTGAGGTCTATATCTTCACTATCATTTTCGGCTGTTTCGTACTGGTCTTTAAGATAATTTATTTTCTCAAAAGCAGCCTGTTTCAATTCATTGATTTTCATGCCGACAACTTTTTTCTGGTCGGATGCAACGTTACGAAAGTCAGCCATAAGGGATGTTATTTCCCCCTTCTTGCTTAAATACTTTAAGCGAAGAGCTTCAATCTCCTCAGCATTAGAGGCTTTTAACTCATTAACTTCTTTAAGAAGCTTGTCTATTTTGTCAAGTATCATTTTATGATAAATTTGTTCTCTTGAAATAATTTCTTGCAAAGGTAATATTTTTACTTCAAAATTGAGCAAAATATCAAAATAAAGTTGTATTTTTGCGCAAATTTGAGAGAAGGATAAAATTCCTAGTTAAATAAATATGAAAAAGGTTGTGATTTTTGTTATTATGTTGACATCATTTACGATGTGTTGGACAGGTTGTTCAGATAAAAAACATAATACAGACGATAGTACTGCTGTTGACTCAACAGATAGGACTGCCGCAGTTGATACAATGGAACAATTAATATCTGAAGCTCCAATGCCGAAAGCAGCAGATGAGTTGTTTGATGATTTTATCTTTAATTTTGCGGCCAATAGGAAACTACAGTACAAGCGAATAAAATTTCCGCTGCATGTGTATAATGGTACCCGAATAGATTCCTTGCAAAAGTCGCAATGGAAAATGGATCATTTCTTTATGCGTCAAGGATATTATACCTTGATATTTGACAACTTGAAGCAAATGAATGTTGTTAAAGATACTTCAATAAATCATGTCGTAATAGAAAAAATAAGCTTACGTAAAAACCATGTAAAACAGTATATATTTAACCGGATAAATGGACAATGGATGATGACATCAATAAACAATCAAGCTGTATATCAATCTACTAATGCTTCATTTTTGAAGTTTTATCAGCATTTTGCTGTTGATTCTGCATTCCAAAGTGTAAGTCTTATTAATCCGGTACATTTTGTGGGTCCTGATCCTGATGATGATTTTAGCACAATGGAAGGTATCATAACTCCTGATACTTGGCCTGCTTTTGCACCAAAGTTGCCTTCTGGACTTATCTATAATATAATTTATGGGCAACAATATCGTACAAGTATGCAGAAAATTTTTGTTATGCGTGGTATTGCTAATGGTATGGAGGTAGAACTTACATTCAAGAAAATAGGAAAGCATTGGAAATTGGCTAAATTGAGTAATTAAAAGTGAAAGAAGAAAATAATTATAGTCTATTAAGACACAATACATTCGGTATAGACGTTACATGTAGTAAATTTATCGAATTTGAAAGTGTTGAGGAGTTGCAGAACATTGTGTGCAATATTTCAGAAAATGATATGCCTTTACTTATTATTGGTGGAGGAAGCAATCTCTTGCTTACAGGCGACTATCGAGGAACCGTTATACATTCAGCCATAAAAGGACATGAAATACTCCAAACAGATGATGGTGTATTAATTAGATGCGGTAGTGGTGAGGTTTGGGATGATATTGTTTTGTTTTCTGTTTGTAATGGATGGTATGGAATGGAGAATCTATCGCTTATTCCTGGTGAGGTTGGGGCAAGTGCTATTCAGAATATAGGTGCTTATGGAGTAGAAGCTAAAGATCTTATTTATAAAGTTGAAGCTGTTGAATTAGCGACAGGTAATCTTGTCGAATTTAGCAATTCTGATTGCCTATATTCTTATAGGCAGAGTAAATTTAAAAAAGAATGGCGTGATAAGTATATTATAACTTATGTGACTTATAAACTCTCTAAAAATTATACTCCACGTCTTAACTATGGCAATATACGTTCCAAATTATTGGAAATGGGAATAGTAAAACCATCAGCAGTTCAATTGCGTAATACTATAATTGACATAAGAAATTCTAAATTGCCTGATCCTAAAGTAGAAGGTAATGCTGGCAGTTTTTTTATGAATCCTATTGTTTTAACTAGTAAGTATGAAGAACTTGCTAAGAAGTATGACGAAATGCCTCATTATAAAATTGATTCTGAACATGAGAAAATTCCAGCAGGGTGGATGATTGAGCAATGTGGCTGGAAAGGAAAATCATTGGGTAATGCTGGTGTACATGATAAGCAAGCATTGGTTCTAGTGAACAAAGGTGGAGCAACAGGTAAAGAAATTCTTAACTTATGTACAACTATAATAGCCGATGTAAAATCAAAATTTGATATAGATATTTATCCGGAGGTAAATATAAAATGAAATTGAACGTAACATTTCTTGGAACTGGAACATCTGGTGGAGTACCTTCTATTGGCTGTAATTGTGACGTATGTAAAAGTACTAATCCTAAAGATAAACGTTTACGTTGTTCTGTATTAATTGAAACAGACCGCACAAGAATTCTTTTGGATTGTGGCCCTGATTTTAGGCAACAAATGCTTAAACAGCCATTCCGAAAAATAGATGCAGTGTTGCTCACACATATACATTATGATCATGTAGCCGGTATTGATGATTTACGCCCTTTTTGTAAATTTGGTGATATTCCAATCTTTGCAAATGAAGAAACGGCTTTCGGCTTAAAAAGAGCTTTTCCTTATTGTTTTGAAGATAAGGAAAAGTTATATCCTGGCGTTCCTAATATAAATCTTAATATTATATCAGCACATAATCCTTTTCGTATAGGCGATATTGATATAATGCCAATTCAGGTTATTCATGGTAATATGCATATATTAGGATTCAGATTTAATAGTTTTGCCTATATTACAGATATGAAGTCTATTGATGAATCTGAGTATAGTTATCTCTGTGGAGTTAAGGTTCTTGTTGTTAATGCATTAAGATTTACAAAAGAGCATCACTCTCATCAGTTAGTTGATGATGCTATTAATTTTTCTCGTAAGGTAGGTGCTAAAAAAACTTATTTGATACACTCTTGCCATCATATAGGTTTACATGATGATGTAAATAAAATATTGCCACATGGCTTTGAGATGGCTTATGACGGGCAAAAAATTGTAATATAATGCTTAAAAAGTATTATGTAAATATCTGTAAATCAAATTATTGGTTAAATAATGTTGCCAGTAAGCTACTTTAATGCGTAAAAGCTTGTTTATATTATTATTAATAAATAAATTTGCGATGTGTTTTTCATAGTATTAGATTTAAGGTTAACAAAGAAAAGGTTGGAGTACGGCGGTACTCCATTTTTATTTTAATAAAATATATCTACATGCAAAATGATTATTTAAAAACTTATGTATAAATAATAATCTGTTTAGCTTTTTTGATGTTCTTGATTATCTTTTGGAATTAATATGTTTAGAACTTTTTAGAAGATTTGCTAAATTTACGGTATAATTTCCAACCGAGAAGTACTCCATCAAGAATCCCCGTGCTTGTATTTATGATGTTAATCCAGCGATTGCTTTTAGATTTAGGTATTTCATTGTAGAACATTGATTTCCAATTTTCATCAATTCTATTTCTATTATTACGTATTTCTTGTAATAATTTCTCTTTACGCTCATGAATGGCATTTATTGTTTCAAATTTCATTTCTTCCATGGTAACATTTATTTGTCTAACAATAGCTTTGTTAGAAATCTTACTAAAGGGCGTTCTATAAGACTCTTTCTAAACGTGACAAAGATAATGAACAAAAGCATATAAAAAGCTGCTACTATACAATATGATGCAACGATGCCAATAAAATTGTTCAAAGAATACACAATTGCAAAAGAAAGAAAAATAATTATGAAGGTAGCAATCACAAGACCTGCGACTAAAATAGCGAGGGCCTTAATTAAAGTTACAATTTTTTCTATTACATCGAGCTTCATGTATTCTTTCTGAAGCCCGACGTAATCTTTCAACAGCTCAATGAGTTGTCCTATAGACTCTATGTTTTTATCGTTTGAAAACATATGAGATTAATTTATTCAGTAGCAGTATCATCTTTGATATCGTTGATATCATCAACAAGATCTCCCATATCTTTTCTGCTTAACTTGATGTTGTGCTTTTTACAAAAGTTGTCAACGGCATCATTAATTTTTTCACGAGTATCAGTTCCTTTTTCAGGAGCTAATAATAAACCCAATGTAGCTCCAGCGATAGCACCGCCTAAAAAAGCTCCGATATAACCTAATGTTTTCATAATCTTAATGTTTTATGATTATACATATTTAGGAATGGCCATACATCCCTTTCATTATCGTTAGCAAATATAATAAATCATTTTGGAATAGCAACAAAATAGGTTGCAATTTTTGTTAATATATCGCATTTTTCGACATTTAACAAACTTTATGTGCCGTTTTTCTTTGGTTTTGCTCTAATTTGTGTAATTTCGCAAGATAAAAGTAAAAATGCAGAAGTTTAATCTTTAAATAAAGAATAGAAAAATGAAAAAGTACATGGTTATTTGTGCAGGTTTATGCACGGCATTGGCTTTCACAAGTTGTAAATCTAGCGAAAGTGCATATAAAAAAGCTTATGAGAAGGCAAAAGCTCAAGAAACAGCCCAGCAGCCAACAACACCTATGAATAGTGAAACTGAAGTGGTTACACCTTTAGAGACAAAACCTGCAGACCAGACTAAAGTAGTTGACAATTCAGACAATGTATCAGTAAGACAAGAAAAAGTTACATTGTTAAACGGTGCTGGTTTAAAAAACTTTAGTATTGTTGTCGGTTCTTTTTCTCTTAAGGCAAATGCAGAAGGTTTACAGGGACAATTGAAAAATGCAGGTTATGATGCACAGTTAGCATATAATGCCGAACGTAATATGTATCGTGTGATTGCAGCAACATTCGATCAAAAGGCAGATGCAGCACGTAGCCGTGACGAATTTCGCTCAAAGTATCCAGATGCATGGTTGCTTTATAATATTAAATAAAGGGCGTGTCTCGTATATTATCAATAGATTACGGAAAAAAACGAACAGGATTGGCGGTTACTGATTCTTTACAGATTATTTCTGGAGGATTGGCAACCGTCCGTACTTGTGAGTTATTTGATTATTTGAGGAACTATATTGATAGAGAATCTGTTGAAAAAATCGTAATAGGAGAGCCTCGTCAGGTTAATGGACAGCCTAGTGAAAATCTGGCTAGGGTTCAGCAATTTGTAAACAGGTGGAGAAATTTGGTTAAAGATATTCCAATAGAATATTATGATGAGCGGTTTACTTCAGTATTAGCTCATAGAGCAATGTTAGAAGGTGGTCTACACAAGAAGGCTAGACAAAATAAAGCACTGGTAGATGAAATCAGTGCTACTATTATATTACAAAGTTATTTAGAATCAAAAAAAAAGAAATGATATTACCTATATATACTTATGGACAGCCTGTTTTAAGGAAGTTGGCTGAAGACATAACACCTGATTATTCAGATTTGAAACAAATTATTAAAGACATGTTCGAATCGCTTACAGCATCAGATGGAGTTGGATTGGCTGCTCCTCAGATTGGGAAAGCAATAAGATTGGTTGTTATAGATCTTACAGTACTTGGCGATGAATTTCCAGAATATAAAGAATTTAAAAAGGCTTATATAAATGCTAGAATTGTTGATACTGATGATAGTGAAACAAAATCAATGGAGGAAGGCTGTTTAAGTTTACCTGGTATTCATGAAAATGTTACTAGGCCTACTCGAATCCATGTTACCTATCTTGATGAAGAGATGCAACCTCATGATGAGTGGGTTGAAGGTTACCTAGCAAGGGTTATGCAACATGAATTCGACCATCTGGATGGGAAAATGTTTATAGATCATCTGTCGCCGTTACGTAAGCAGTTGATAAAAGGAAAACTTAAAGCGATGCTGCAAGGGAAAGTTCGGTGTTCATACAGAGTGAAAGTAGTAAGAAAATAGGTCAGAACTTTTGAAATTTTATGAGTAAAAAGATTAATTTAATTTTGTTCGCTTTGCTTCCGTTAGTAGCTATGGCGCAATTTAATACAGATAGGCTTATAATGACTGGCCGCAGTGCTTTGTATTATGAGGATTATGTTCTTTCTATTCAATATTTCAATCAGGCAATATCAGCAAAGCCATATTTGTACGAACCATGGTACTACAGAGGAGTTGCCAAATTTTACTTAGATGATTTTGTCGGTTCTGAGAGCGATTGTTCTGAAGCTATAGAACGTAATCCTTACGTTAATGGGATATTCGAACTTCGTGCATTATGCAGGATACATACACATGATTATACAGGAGCAATAGACGATTATAAAAGGTCTATAAAAAACGACCCAGATAATCAAGGTTTATGGTATAATCGTGTGCTTTGTAGAATACAGCAAAAAGACTATAAAAATGCTCAATTGGATCTTGATACTATTATTGGGCATTGGAGCAATTATGCTAAGGCATATTCTATTAGAGCTGATGTTTATATCGCAAAAAAAGATACAGCGGAGGCTATAAAATCTTTGGATAAAAGTTTGGAGTTGGATGCTTATGATGGCGAAGTATGGATGCAGAGAGCTATGATAAGTTTGGCTCGTAACAAATGGAAAGAGGCTGACGGATTTCTAAGTAGTGCTATCCATTTGAAACCAAAAATAGTCAACAATTACATCAATAGAGCTTTGGCTAGATATAAAATTAATAATTTACGTGGAGCGATGTCTGATTATGATACAGCATTAGACTTTGATCCAAACAATTTTCTAGCGCATTATAATAGAGGACTACTTCGTACTCAAGTCGGTGATGATAACAGAGCTATTTATGATTTTAATTTTGTACTTAAATTAGAGCCTGATAATTTGATGGCCTTATTCAATCGAGCTCTTTTGTTGGATAAAACGGGTGATTTAAAAGGAGCAATACGAGATTATTCATCGGTAATTAAAACTTTTCCTAATTTTTGGACTGGACTGCAGAACAGAGCCAGTTGTTATCGTAGATTAGGTTATACAAAACAGGCTGAACTGGATGAATTCAAAATATTTAAGGCTCAATTAAATAAAATGTATGGTATACAGCGGCGATGGAGCAAAAGTGAAATCAGAAAGAAAAGTGACCAAAATCTTGATAAGTACAGTATGCTTGTTGTTGCTGATGAAGACAATGTTGAACATGAGTATTCAAGTGAATACAGAGGTCGCATTCAAGATAAAAAAGTAGAAATAGATTACCAACCATTATATCAACTGTCTTATCTTAAATACAATAATGGAGTGAAATCTTACGAAGCTTACGATAAGAATCTTGAGTCCTTAAATATATCGTTTAAGCCCATTAAAGAGATATGTATTACTTGTAATCCAAAAACTCTTGATGAGAGTGAATCAAATAAATATTTTGCTCTTATAGATACTCTATCCAAACGGATGACAACAACAAAAACGATGGTAGCCGAATCTGGACTTTTGATGCAGAGAGCAGTTGCATATAGTGTTATACAAAATTTTGAAGATGCTGTAGCAGATCTCAATGCCTATATACAAGTAGATTCTACCTCTTCATTGGCATATTGGCAGAGAGCCGTGTGCCAGTCTATGATGAATGAATTCAGAGCATCACAGGGATTAGGTGCTCAAATGAAAGTTATGAGCATTATTTCAGATTTTGATAAAGCGATAAGCCTCAACAAACAGTGTGCTTATCTTTATTATAACCGTGCAAATATATATGCGCAGTGTAAAGAATATGGGAAAGCTATTGAAGATTATAACACAGCATTAAAGTTAGATAAAAATTTCCCTGAAGCTTATTACAACAGAGGACTTGTTGAGATTTTTAATAATAATCAGAAAAGTGGAATACAGGATTTAAGTAAGGCTGGAGAATTAGGCATTTATACAGCATACAGTATTATAAAAAAGTATCGCAAATAGCAAAGACGAAAATTTAATATAAAATCGTTGTCATTCTCAAAAGAAAGTATTAATTTTGCATCCAAATTGAAAATTTATATATAAAATTATGATAAAGATCACATTTCCTGATAAATCTGTTCGTGAATATGAACAAGGTGTAACAGGACTACAGATTGCAGAAAGTATATCACCAGCTTTGGCACGCGATGTTTTGGCGTGTGGCGTAAATGGTGAAACAGTTGAATTGAACCGTCCTATTAATGAAAATTCAACAATTGAACTTTACAAATGGGATGATGAACAAGGCAAACATGCCTTTTGGCATACATCTGCACATCTTTTGGCGGAAGCTCTATCCGAACTCTATCCAGGTATTCAATTTGGTTTTGGTCCGGCAATTGAAAATGGCTTCTTCTATGATGTATTATTGAAAGATGGAGAGGTTATAAAAGAAGGCGATTTTTCTAAAATTGAAGATAAAATGAAAGAATTGGCTTCAAAGAAAGAGCCAGTTATACGTAAAGATATTTCTAAGACTGAGGCTTTAAAAGAATTTAATGCTGATGGTCAGACATATAAATGTGAACACATTGAGCAAGATCTTGCAGACGGAACAATAACTACTTATACGCAAGGATCATTTACAGATCTTTGCAAAGGTCCTCATCTTCTAAATACAGGTGCAATAAAGGCTGTTAAGTTGACTAGTGTTGCAGGAGCTTTCTGGCGTGGTGATGCTAATCGTGAACAGATGCAACGTCTTTATGGCGTATCATTTCCTAAGAAAAAGATGTTAGATGAGTATTTGCTGATGCTTGAAGAGGCAAAAAAGCGTGATCATCGTAAAATAGGCAAGGAAATGGAACTTTTTATGTTCTCAGAACGTGTCGGAAAGGGACTACCTATATGGTTGCCAAAAGGAACAGAATTACGCCTTCGTATGCAAGATATGTTACGTAAGATACAGAAACGCTATGGATATCAAGAGGTTATCACTCCGCATATTGGTAGTAAAAACTTATATGTAACAAGTGGTCATTATGCACACTATGGTAAGGATTCTTTCCAGCCAATACATACGCCAGAAGAGGGTGAAGAATATATGCTAAAACCAATGAATTGCCCTCATCACTGTGAAGTATTTGCATGGAAACCACGTTCTTATAAAGATCTTCCTTTGCGCATTGCAGAGTTTGGTACGGTATATCGTTACGAACAAAGTGGCGAATTACATGGTTTAACCCGCGTGCGTTCTTTTACACAAGATGATGCACATATATTCTGTCGTCCAGATCAAGTTAAGGATGAATTCCTTAGAGTTATGGATATCATACAATCAGTATTTTCGATATTCCATTTCGATAATTTTGAAGCTCAGATATCATTACGTGATCCTAATGATCATGATAAGTATATTGGAAGCGATGAAATATGGAAAGAATCAGAACAGGCTATTATAGAAGCATGTGATGAAAAAGGCCTTAAGGCTAAAGTTGAATATGGTGAAGCTGCATTTTATGGCCCTAAATTAGACTTTATGGTTAAAGATGCGATTGGACGTCGTTGGCAGTTAGGTACAATTCAAGTAGACTATAACTTGCCTCAGCGCTTTAAGTTGGAATATACAGATGAAGATAACACAAAGAAGACTCCTGTTATGATTCATCGTGCACCATTTGGCTCACTAGAGAGATTTACTGCCGTGCTTATTGAACATACTGCAGGCCATTTCCCATTATGGCTTACTCCTGATCAGGTAGCTATATTACCTATAAGTGAAAAATTTAATGAATATGCTAGGACTTTGGCTAAATATTTTGATTTGGTAGGTGTACGTGCCACAATTGATGACCGCAACGAAAAAATAGGACGTAAAATACGTGATAACGAGTTAAAACGTATTCCTTATATGGTTGTTGTTGGTGAAAAAGAACAGGCTGATGGTACTGTCGCTGTAAGAAAACAAGGCCAGGGAGATCAAGGAACAATGAAAAAAGAAGATTTTGCAAAGAAAATCAATGATGAAGTTGCAGAAATGACAAAAAATGTTTAACTTTGCAGCCGCTTACTATAAAATAGTTGAATGAAGAATGACAATTTAAAGAATCAGTACCGTGTGAATGAACAAATTCGCGTACGGGAAGTCCGTATTCCTGGTGAAGGCGGATCAATAGTAGTACCTACACGTCAAGCGTTGGACATGGCACGTGAACAAGGAGTTGATCTCGTTGAGATATCTCCGAATGCACAACCGCCAGTATGTCGTCTCATAGACTATTCTAAGTTCCTTTATCAACAGAAAAAACGAGCAAAGGAGTTGAAGTCCAAGCAGATTAAGGTTGAAGTGAAAGAAATTCGTTTTGGCCCGCAGACAGGTGAAAATGATTATGCGTTCAAATTGAAACATGCTCAAGAATTTTTGGAAGAAGGAAATAAAGTTAGAGCTTATGTGTTCTTTAGAGGACGTTCAATTCTATTCAAAGAACAGGGAGAAGTTTTGTTACTTCGCTTTGCAAATGATTTGGAAGAGCTTGGAAAAGTTGAACAGATGCCTGCATTGGAAGGGAAAAAAATGTTTATAACGCTTACTCCGAAAAAAACAGGCACGATAAAGAAAAGCCAGCAAAAAGTAGATAGAGAGAAAAAAGAGGCAGAGTCTAAAGTGAACACCAATTCATCGGAAGTAAATGTTGATTTGGAGATCCTTCCTAAAAGTGGTGGACTTTTTGATAATGCGAAGAATGGTGGTGATGCTTTAAAAAAGCTAAATTTAGATTGATAAATATGTGCGTAACGTCTTGGTATATACGTTGCCACAGCATAATAAATAACAATAATTAAAATTAGAAAAATGCCAAAAACAAAGACAAATTCTGGTGCGAAGAAGAGATTCTCATTCACTGGAACAGGTAAGATTAAAAGACATCATGCTTTTCATAGTCATATTTTGACTAAGAAGACAAAGAAGCAAAAACGTAATCTGGTTCATCAGACAATTGTAGACCAGACAAACATGAAGCAGGTTCGTGACTTGCTATGCTTACGTTAATCAACAGTCAAACAAACATTAAAGAAAGAAAATTATGCCAAGATCAGTAAATCACGTTGCTTCAAGAGCAAAAAGAAAAGAAATTTTAAAGCTCACTCGTGGATATTATGGAGCAAGAAAAAATGTTTGGACGGTAGCAAAGAACACCTGGGAGAAGGGTTTGACATATGCTTACCGTGATCGTAGAAATAAAAAACGAAATTTCCGCGCATTGTGGATTCAGCGTATTAATGCAGCAGCTCGTCTTGAGGATATGAGCTATTCTACTCTAATGGGTGCCCTTCATAAGGCAGGCATAGAGATAAATCGCAAGGTTCTTGCAGATTTAGCTGTAAATAACCCTGAAGCTTTCAAAGCAATTGTTGAGAAAGTTAAGTAATTATTATAATTATATATAAAAAGACCGCAATCAATTTGATTGCGGTCTTTTTATATATATGTTTTATTATAAATTAGTTTAAGTCTTTCATTGTTAGTGATATTCTGTTGCGTATTCTGTCTATTTCTAATACTTTAACTTTCACATGTTGGTGTAGTTTAACAACCTGTGTTGGGTCTGAAACATATTTATTTGCAAGTTGTGAAATATGGACTAAGCCATCTTGATGAACACCTATATCTACAAATGCTCCAAATTTAGTTATATTTGTGATGATACCAGGTAATTCAATACCTATATTAAGATCGCTAATATCTTTTATGTTCTTGTCAAAATCAAACGTTTCTATTTGTTCTCGTGGATCTCGCCCAGGTTTTTCAAGCTCATTTAATATGTCTGTGAGCGTTGGTATTCCTATCTCTTTATTAATATACTTGTTAATATTAATTTGTGAGCGTTTTGATTTATCTTTAATGAGATCAGATAGAGTACAATCGCAATCTTTTGCCATGCATTCTACGATCTTGTAGCTCTCAGGATGCACTCCACTATTGTCAAGAGGGTTTGCTGCATTATTTATGCGTAAAAAACCTGCACATTGCTGATACGCAGAAGGACCAAGACGTGAAACTTTCTTAAGTTGTTCACGGCTTGTAAATGCTCCATTTTTCTTTCTATAGTCAACAATATTTTTAGCTAGTGTTTGACCTAACCCGCTGACATACATTAATAAGTGCGAACTGGCTGTATTTAAGTTTACACCAACAGAGTTAACACAACTTACAACAGTCTGGTCTAGACTTTCTTTAAGTTTTATTTGATCTACGTCATGCTGGTATTGTCCAATACCAATACTTTTAGGATCAATTTTGACTAGTTCGGCAAGTGGGTCCATCAGTCTTCTTCCAATGCTTACAGCTCCTCTTACAGTAATATCTTCATTTGGAAATTCATCCCGTGCTGTCTTAGATGCGGAATAAATTGATGCACCATCTTCACTAACGACAAAAGCGTCAATTTTCTTTGTCGTATGTAAAGTTTCTATGAATTCCTTTGTATCTCGACTCGCAGTTCCATTGCCTATAGCAATTGCATCTATTTCGTATTTATCGAGCATCTGTTCTATTTGTTTAGATGCAAGTTTAATGTCATTCTTAGGAGGATGTGGGTATACCGCTTCGTGATGTAGTAAATTTCCTTGAGCGTCAAGGCACACTATTTTGCATCCTGTTCTAAATCCTGGATCTATACCCATAACACGTTTTTGACCCAATGGTGGCGATAATAGCAATTGGCGTAGATTATCAACAAATACACCAATAGCATCATTATCAGCTTTTTCTTTACTAGCAGTAGCAAATTCTGTTTCAATAGTTGGTCTCAAAAGACGTTTGTATGAGTCATTAATAGCTTCAGATACAAGGATGCCGCATTTTCCATTATTATATACAAAATGTCGTTTTAGTTTATCAATGCATTCTTCATCGTTAACAGAAATGCTAACACGTAGGAATCCTTCTTTTTCACCACGTCGCATTGCTAGAAGTCGATGTGAAGAACACCTTTTTAGGGGTTCTGAAAAATCAAAATAATCAGAAAATTTCTGGGCTTCATTAGATTCCATCTTTGTTTTAATAGCCTTGGAAGAAATAAAAGCTTCTCTACTAAAAGTGTTTCGAACTTGCTGTCTTGCTATTTCGTTTTCGCTAATGTTTTCAGCAATGATATCATTGGCTCCTTTTAAGGCCATTTCGACATCTTTTACATCGCCTTTTACATATTTTTGTGCGATTGTTGAAGGATCTTTTTCTCTCTGCATCATTATGATTGTTGCTAGGGGTTCAAGTCCTTGTTCATGAGCTATTTGTGCTTTGGTCCTACGCTTCGGTTTATACGGTAAGTATATATCTTCTAGTTCTGTAACATCCCAACATTCATTAATACGTTTCTCTAGTTCTGGAGTCATTTTTAAAGACTCATTAATAGTTCTTATAATAGTCTCTTTTCTTTTCGCAATATCTTTGAATTTATTATTCAAATTGCTTATTTGAGATACTTGAACTTCATCAAGAGAGCCAGTTCTTTCTTTTCGATATCTACTTATAAAAGGGATAGTACATCCTTCTTCAAGGAGTTGTAATGTATTGCTAACACCATGTTCAGATATTTTCAGCTCAAAAGCTATTCTTTTTGTAAATATGTTATTCATAATTTATTTCAGTTCTTCAGCAAGGAATTTTGGAGTAAATCCTTTTTTGCTTTTTGCAACTTCTTCTGGTGTTCCTATACTTAACACTTTTCCACCATTGCGTCCACCTTCAGGGCCAATATCAATAATGTAGTCTGCCATTTTTATAACGTCGAGATTATGTTCAATTACCACAACGGTATTTCCTCTATCTACAAGTTTATTAAGAACATCCATAAGAATTCTTATATCCTCAAAATGCAATCCTGTTGTCGGTTCATCAAGTATATACATTGTTTTACCAGTATCACGTTTACTAAGTTCCGTAGCCAATTTAACACGTTGGCTTTCACCGCCACTAAGGGTTGTAGACGGTTGTCCTAGTCTTATGTATCCAAGACCAACATCCTGTATTGTTTTAATTTTTTGTAGGATGTTTGGAACATTTTCGAAGAATTCAACAGCTTGATTAATTGTCATGTCAAGGACATCCGCAATGCTTTTTCCCTTGTATCTGACTTCAAGTGTTTCCCGATTATATCTTTTACCATGGCATACTTCACAAGGAACCATTACATCAGGCAAAAAATTCATTTCTATAGTTTTATAACCGTTGCCAGAACAGGCTTCACATCGTCCACCTTTTACATTAAAAGAGAATCTACCTGGTTTATACCCACGTATTTTAGCTTCTGGAAGATTAACGAATAGCGAACGTATATCACTGAATACACTAGTGTATGTAGCTGGGTTGCTTCTTGGAGTACGTCCAAGAGGACTCTGGTCTACATTCACAACTTTGTCTATATTTTCTATACCCTCGATAGAAGTATATTGCATTGGCTTTTTTAGAGCACGATAGAAATGGTGGCTGAGTATAGGCTGTAGAGTTTCGTTTATAAGTGTTGACTTACCTGAACCACTGACACCTGTTACTAAAATCAATTTACCAAGAGGGAATTCCACATCAATATTCTTCAAGTTGTTTCCACATGCTCCCTTTATCCAAAGACTCTTGCCATTCCCTTTTCTTCTTTTTTGTGGTATTTCTATTTTTCTTTTACCATTAAGATATTGACTTGTTACAGTGTTCTCCTTAAGCATCTCCGTTGGTGTTCCCTGGTATACAACTTCACCACCTAATTTACCTGCTTTAGGTCCCATATCAATTATATAGTCAGCGTTTAGCATCATATCTTTGTCATGTTCAACAACAATCACTGTATTGCCAATGTCACGAAGTTCCTTAAGCGAGTTGATGAGTCGCTCGTTATCTCGTTGGTGTAGTCCAATGCTTGGCTCATCTAGAATGTACAATACATTAACAAGTTGCGAACCAATCTGAGTTGCCAGCCTTATACGCTGACTTTCTCCACCTGATAGGGTAGATGATTGCCGGTTAAGTGCAAGATAATCCAATCCAACATCTAGTAAAAAAACTAAGCGGTTGCGAATTTCTTTGAGAATCTCTGTAGCAATCTTTTTCTGTTGCGGATCAAGATGCTCTTCTACTTGATTTGCCCAATCATGCAACTCTGATATATCCATTTCAGCTAGTTCAGATATGTTTTTATCCCATATTTTATAAGAAAGAGCTTCTTTATTTAAACGATGGCCATGACATTCCGGGCATTTGCAGGTCGCCAAGAACTGATCTGCCCATTTTTGTCCGCTTGCACTATCGTCATTATCCATTACTGTGCGAAGATACTTCACAACGCCATCAAATGCTACGAAGTAGTCGCTTGATGTATGAACGAGTTCTGCTTTTATACGCACATCTTCAATTGTACCGTAAAGTATTTCATTTAAGGCATCATCAGGTATGTCTTTCACTGGCGTTTTAAGATCGCATCCATATTTCTCGAGAATTGAATTAATTTGCCAGAAAATCATCTGATTTTTGTATTTTCCAAGTGGTACTATGGCACCATCGTGGATATTTACCTTTTTATTAGGAATTACCTTATTTAAATCAATTTCATTTATGTATCCAAGACCTTTACACCTAGAACATGCACCTTGTGGCGAATTAAATGAAAAATTATTGGGGGCAGGATCACTATAGGACATTCCAGTAGTTGGACACATAAGTCTCCTGCTGTAATATTTCTGATTACCTGAGTCCTTATCTAAAATAATAAGTAGACCGTCTCCTTGTCTCAGTGCTATATTTACACTCTTTTTAAGTCGCTCGTTATCCTTGTTTTTTACAGTTAGTTTATCTATAACAACCTCTATATCGTGATTCTTATACCTGTCCACCTTCATGCCACGTGTTATTTCCTGCAATTTGCCGTCAACTCGCATATTAAGGTATCCTTTACGGCGCATACTTTCAAATAACTCCCTATAATGGCCTTTCCTGCTTCTTATAAGCGGTGCTAAAATTAATATTTTATGTTCATCATAGTCATGCATTATCATATCAATTAGCTTCTCCTCTGTATACTTAACCATTTTCTCACCTGTCGCATAACTATAGGCAGTACCAGCACGAGCATATAACAAACGCAGATAATCATAAATTTCAGTAGTAGTACCTACTGTCGAACGAGGGTTCTTGTTTGTTGTTTTTTGTTCTATACTTATTACAGGGCTAAGTCCCGTAATTTTATCTACGTCAGGGCGCTCCATTCCACCTAAAAAATTTCGTGCATACGCAGAAAATGTTTCAATATATCTTCTTTGGCCTTCTGCATAAATTGTATCAAAAGCCAACGATGATTTTCCAGAACCACTAAGTCCTGTTATTACTGTCAAACTATTTCTAGGTATTTCTACATCTACATTTTTTAGATTGTGAACTCTGGCCCCAAAAACATTAATTTTTCCGTCTTCGCAATTCATTTTTCCTTTTACCTATTCTGATGTTGTATTATTGGAGGTATATCCCCTTAACAGATTAATGTCTCTCTTTATATTGTATACTATTCCGTCTGCTCCTTTAGCTTTTACTAAAACATAATATACGCCTTGAACTACATTTTTTCCTTTATAAGTTCCATCCCATCCACTAGCAGGGTCATTCCATTCATATAATTTCTGGCCCCATCTGTTATATATTGAGGCATGAAATTCTGTTAGTGACTGATATCCATTTTTGGCTTTATAAATGTCATTTATTCCATCACCATTAGGTGAAAAAGCATTTGGCATTTGCAATTTACTTTCGCTGATAGTTAATTTTAATGGAACGTTCTTGTCCCAGAATTTTTTTGTATATTCAATAGTGTCATTATTAGAAATGAATTTGGCGTATAGTACTATACAATGAGTTCCTGTTTTAGAGAATGAGTATTCTGTATTTTCTTCATATCTAATAAGATAAGGATTGTCTTCATTGTTAGCAAGATAAAACCTCCATTCATAATTAGGAACATAAGTTCCTAAATTTGATACATTTGCATAAAAAATACCTGTAACAGGTGCAGACATTGTTGTATCTACACTATATGACTTATTTCCATCGCATAAAGTATATAATACAGATGGAGCTATAGTCGGTATTTTGTCTGCAAATGCATTTGTTACTATAAATATAGTATTCAAAAATGCAAATATAATTTTTATTTTCCTCTTCATAAGATATATTTGTGCAAAATTACAGAATAATGTTGATTTAGCAACTCTTTTTTTGTACTTTTGTAGGCGAAAAAATAAAATATTTATTATGAAACGATTTTTTAGATATATTTCAATGCTTTTGATACTCATATTAAGTGTGTCTAGTTTAGCACAAACTACAACTCAATGGAGGGCTATGCATAAAGTAAAAAAGCATGAGACTTTATTCAATATTGCAAACCAGTATGGTTTGACGGTTGAAGAACTTCTAAATGCGAATTCTGAAATGAATGTCCCAGGTTATGAATTGAAGAAGGGTTCTTATATTTGCATACCATATACAAAAGATCAAAGAGAAGTAATTGTAAAAAAAGGTGGTGAATTTAATTCTACAATACCTAAGAACAATGCTGATGATATTAAGGGGCGCGTTATACGCGTTGGAGTTATGCTTCCACTACATAATGCTGATGGAGATGGTCATAGGATGATAGAATATTACCGCGGACTATTAATGGCTTGCGACAGCTTAAAGAAAAGTGGCCTATCTGTAGATATTCACTCATGGAATGTTGCAGCAGACACGGATATACGAATAATATTACTGGATAAAGCTGCTTCACAGTGTGATGTAATATTTGGTCCTCTCTATTCTAATCAAGTAAAGCCTCTTTCTGATTTTGCCATGAGTCATGGAATAAAGTTGATAATTCCGTTTTCTATATCTAGTTCAGAAGTATTACGAAATCGTGATATATTTCAAATATATCAGTCAGCAAATGATCTTAATGAAACTGCAATTAAAAAGTATTTTGATCGTTTCTCTGCTTACCACCCAGTCTTTATCGACTGTAACGATACAACTAGTACTAAGGGAATCTTTACAATGGGATTGAGACGCCAATTGGAAGCTCACGGCATTTCATATGGTATTACGAATTTAAAATCTAGTGAAATACAGTTTGCAAAGGCGTTCAGTCGTACCAAACCTAATGTTGTAATATTAAATACAAGCCGTTCGCCAGAGTTGAATGTGGCTTTTGCCAAACTTAATGGAATGTTAGTTAATACACCTGGAATTGTCATTTCTATGTATGGTTATACGGAGTGGTTGATGTATACTCAATATAATCTTGATAATTTTTATCGTTTTGATACATATATACCAAGTACATTCTATTATAATTCATTATCATCTTCTACGCGAAGTTTTGAACAGAAATATATAAAACAATTTCATTCTGATATGCAATCTTATTTACCGCGTTTTGCAATAGCCGGTTTTGACCATGCATATTATTTCCTTAATGCATTTCATTTATATGGTAAAAGTTTCGATGGAAATCTTAAATCCTCTTATTACATTCCAATTCAAACGCCGCTTCATTTTTCACGAGTTGGAAATGGTGGATTACAGAACAAAAGTTTTATGTTTGTTCACTATAAATACAATCATACAATAGAAACCATCAAATATTAAGATATGCGCAGATTCTTCATTTTTTTATTATTTGTTTTATCTACTTTTTCGGCTTCAGCGCAAATAGGGGAGCATCGCAACGACCTTAGTATTGGGTTCAATGCCGGATATGTATTAAGCAACATAAGTTTTACACCTAAAGTAACTCAATCAATGCATAGCGGTTTTAGCGGTGGTTTCACCTTCCGTTATGTATGCGAGAAATATTTTAATAGTATATGTGCTATACAGGCTGAATTAAATTATTCCATGGTAGGTTGGAAAGAGAAGATACTTGATGCTAAAGATGCTACCATATTGAATGACAAAGGAGAACCTATGACATATGCTCGTGACCTTAATTATATACAGCTTCCTATTTTAGCTCGTCTCGGATGGGGGAAAGAGGAAAAAGGTTTCCAATTCTTTTTTCAGGCAGGTCCGCAGTTTGGTTTATATATTAATGATAAAGAGAAAACCAATTTCACTATTGCATATGCAAAAGAGCATATAACAGAACGTTCTAATCAGACTATAGCACAAGATACTATGTCAGTGGCAAATAAGCTAGATTATGGAATTACAGCAGGTCTTGGTGTTGAATATTCAATACCACATGCAGGACATATATTATTTGAAGGTAGATATTATTATGGTCTGGGTGATATATATGGAAATTCAAAAAAAGATTATTTCAGCAGGAGTAATTTGGGCAATATAATATTGAAAATGACATATTTATTTGATATAACAAAAACAAAAAAATAAAATACTATGTTTGAAGGACAACCGAAAGGATTATACGCATTAGCTTTAGCTAATACAGGCGAGAGATTTGGGTATTATACAATGCTCGCTATTTTTACACTTTATCTCCAGGCTAAATTCGGCTTTTCAGAGCAGACTACTGGAGCTTTTTATAGTTCATTCTTAATGATGGCATACCTTACACCTCTTTTTGGTGGTATGGCAGCAGATAAGTGGGGATATGGTAAAATGGTAACAATAGGCATATTCATTATGTTTTTTGGATATGTACTTATGGCTGTACCATTCGCTGCAAATATGCTAGGAATTATAGCAATGTCTATCGCTCTATTTTTTATTGCATGTGGAACCGGGCTTTTTAAGGGCAACTTACAAGTTATGGTCGGCAACTTATATGAAAATGCTCGTTATTCGGGTAAGCGTGATGGAGGATTCTCAATCTTCTATATGGCAATCAATATAGGAGCTTTATTTGCGCCAACGGCTGCAACATTAGTTACAAATTGGATAATGACTAAAGGAGGTTTTACATACAATTCTGCAATACCACAGTTGGCTCATCAATATCTGGATAGCCCAACAGGTATGACAGCAGGAGCTACAAGCCAGTTGCATACGTTAATGATCGGTCAGGGTATTAATAGTTATGATCCCTCTGTAATAGCAAGTTTCTGCCATAGGTATATAGACTCTCTTTCTCTATCATATAATTTAGGATTCAGCATAGCATGTTTTTCATTAATATTGTCATTCGCAATTTATTATTTATTTCGCAATTCGTTTAAGAATGCTGATTATAATAGTAAGACAGCTGCAGCTGCTGGAGTTCAGGAAGAAGAATTATCAAAGGAAGAAACCCATCAGAGAGTTGTCGCACTTTTCTTGGTTTTTGCAGTTGTGATTTTTTTCTGGATGAGTTTTCACCAGAACGGGCTTACACTTACATTCTTTGCACGTGATTATACACAGCAGACTGTTTCTGGATCAGAGCGATTTGCTTTTGATGTAACTAATTTAGTTTCAGCTATATTGATGGTTTATGGAGCCTTTGGCATATTCCAAAATCGCACAGTAAGAGGTAAATTAATTTCAGCCGCATTAATAGTATTGCCATTAGTATACATTATATACAATATGGGAACTACTGATTCTAAAATATCAGTGTTGCCTCAAATATTCCAGCAGTTCAATCCTTCATTTGTCGTGGCTTTGACACCTGTCTCTTTAGCAATATTTGGTTATATGGCTTCAAAAAAGAACGAGCCGTCTGCACCACGTAAGATAGCATACGGTATGCTTGTAGCTGCGATAGCTTATTGTCTAATGACTTTTGCTTCTATAGGCTTACCTTCACCAGATGCATTAAAGGCAGGTGCGTCATTTAGTCGCGTGTCTCCTAATTGGCTTATTAGTACATATTTAGTGCTTACATTTGGAGAATTATTATTGAGTCCAATGGGAATAAGTTTTGTAAGTAAGGTAGCTCCACCTAAATTGAAAGGCACAATGATGGGTTTATGGTTTGTTGCTACTGCCGTTGGTAATATGATGGTTCAGATTACCGGATGGTTGTGGGGGTCTTTGCCATTGTGGTCTGTCTGGATTGTTTTGATAGTAGTATGTTTGCTTTCGTTCTTTGTTATGATGGCATTAATGAAGCGCCTTGAACGGGTATGCTAATAATTTAATATATGAGGCAGAATTATAATTCTGCCTCTTTTTCATTATGTGTATAAGTCTTTTTTTAATATCTCTTTTCACCTTTGTTGAGTTGAATTGTGAAAATCTTTTTGATTGTGTTCATGATAGTCTGAAAAATGATTATGAGTTTCTTCCTCAGTCAGAACGTAGTTGGACTAAAGATAAATTTTGGCGTAAGATTAATAATATATCTAGAGAACTTATCTCTTGTGGAGAAAATACGGAATCATCAGATTGGAGATTGCCAGATATGATGGCTTTGTGTGAAATCGAAAATGACAGTGTTATGTTAGATTTAACCAAGCGTTCTTTGCTGCGTAATGCTGGTTATGAGTATGTCGTTACCAATTCTGCAGATGCGCGTGGCATTGATGTTGCACTGGCGTATTTACCAATGTCATTTTCTCTTATAAACTATATATCATTTCGTCTTCCACCTATGTCTGGTATGCGAGCAACACGAGACATTCTATATGCATCAGGAATAGTTAGTGATGGAGACACTCTTCACATTTATGTTGTTCATGCTCCGAGTAGGGTAGGTGGAGAAGCAAAATCACGCCCACATCGTATGCATATGGCTCGTACACTTTGTCGAGCAATCGATTCCTTACGAGTAATAAGTCCCAATGCTAATATAATAGTAGCGGGCGATTTTAATGATTATTTTACAGACAGTGCTGTTGTTAAGGTTTGTGCGGATGAAAGTCTTACAAATATTTCTTGCAAGGCTAAAGGTCGAAATGGAGCTTTAGCAACATATAGATATAAAGGAGAATGGAATAGTTTAGACCAGATATTACTAAGCTCTGGTTTATATAAAAAAGTCAATTCATGCAAAATAAACGATGCCTCTTTTCTTTTGGAAGATGATAAAAAATATGGTGGAGTAATTCCTAAACGTACTTTTAAAGGGTATCGATTTAATAATGGATATAGTGATCATTTACCATTGGTGCTTCAGTTTAATTAGATTGCATTAGGTCTTTATCTAAAAAATAGTGTGTATCTAAATTAATTAAAGATACACACTATTTTTTTAATATTCAATATCTTATTATTTCTTTATATTAGCTTGTTCTAGTCCATAATGTTTTTTGCCATTAAGTATATGCAATCCTATTGCTGTTATTACAGCTGCAATACCAAATGTGGCAAAGATTGCCATTGGAATTGTAAAATCGTATGCAAGAGTTCCATTCGATAATGTATGCTTTGAATACTTTTCAATAACGTTTCCAATAAGTACAGGTACTAACGACAGTCCAATATTTTGAATATAGAAAATTATAGCATAAGCAGAACCTAATTGTTTCATAGGTATAATCTTTGGAACCGAAGGCCACATGGCACTTGGTACAAGCGAAAATGCTACGCCCAATAATATCATAAGTATAATTGCGAACCATGAAACATTTAGAATAGGCAAAGCAAAACAGATATGTACTCCAGTTAACATAATACTACCATAATCATAAGTGTAGCACCTTTGCCAATTCTGTCGTATAGAGTGCCAAAAAGAGGTGTAAGTATAATTGTTCCAAAAGGTAATATTGCAGGAATGAATCCAGCGATATTTTCTGGAACACCATATTTGTAAATCATTAGTTTAGTCGCAAATTTCAAGAAAGGGAATACTCCAGAATAAAATAGTAGGCATAGGAACGTTACTAGCCAGAAACCTGGATTCTTTAAAATAACTCCTAGATCACTGAATTTGAAACTTTCTTCTTCATCTGTTGATGTATTGTTCTTTTCAATAGAAGCATCTAGTTTCTTATCAAGAACACAATATATAATGAATGATAATAATCCTATGACCAAGCATACTGCGCCAAAAAGTATTGGTGCTGAAAGATTATATGTTGATGCAATTTTTGGACTTATAGCTAGAGCTCCTGCTGTTCCAAGACGTGCTAGTGCAACTTGGAATCCCATGGCAAGTGCCATTTCGTGTCCATTAAACCATTTAGCAATGATTTTTGAAACGGTAATACCCGCTATCTCGCAACCAACACCAAATATTGAAAATCCCAAAGAGGCAACTAATACTTGTATCTTTATTCCTTCTGTATATCCTAAAATAGCAAGCTTTACAGATTCATCCGGTGATATATTTGAAATGGCATAAAACTTTATAAATGCTCCGAAAACCATTAGTGAGGATGCCATTATTCCGGTAAATCTTACTCCCATCTTGTCTAATATGATGCCTCCGAAGAAGAGCATCAACAAAAATACGTTTATGTACCCGTATGATCCGGAGAAAAATCCATATTCACTACTTGTCCAATGGAGTTGTGTCTCAAGCATGTTCTCTAGAGGAGACATAACATCTGTAAGAAAGTAGCCCATCATCATGGTCAAAGCTACTATAACGAGTGCAGTCCAACGCATTGCTGCCGAATCACTCAACTTTTGTCTTATTTTTTCAGTCATATTTATTATTTATTATTTTTTCAACCATTTGTCAAGCCATCCGAAGAATGTGCGTTGCCATAATATTCCATTCTGTGGTTTAAGTACCCAATGGTTCTCATCTGGGAATATCAATAATTCAGCTGGTATTCCGCGCATACGAGCAGCATTGAAAGCTCCCATGCCTTGATTAGCTAAAATTCTGTAGTCTTTTTCTCCATGAATACAAAGTATTGGCGTATCCCATTTATCAACAAATAAATGAGGACTATTTGCATATGTTTTCTGAGCATTTTCGCTGTCCTTCATGTCCCAGTAAGCACGTTCATACTCCCAATTACTAAACCATTCTTCTTCAGTATCTGTATACATAGATTCTAGATTGAAAGCTCCATCGTGTGCTATAAAACACTTAAATCTTTTCTCATGATGACCGGCAAGCCAGTATACGCTATATCCTCCAAAACTTGCGCCAACGCATCCTAATCTGTCTTTATCAACGAATGGAAGGTTGGCAGTTGCATCGTCAATAGCGCTAAGATAATCTTTCATGCATTGTCCTGTCCAGTCACCGCTAACTTCTTCGTTCCATGCGCTACCATATCCTGGTAAACCTCGACGATTAGGCGCAACAATCACATAGCCATTTGCAGCCATAATCTGAAAGTTCCATCTGAAACTCCAGAACTGACTTACAGGACTTTGTGGGCCACCTTCGCAGTACAACAATGTCGGGTACTTCTTTGTTGGATCAAAATGGGGTGGGAGTATTATCCAGCACTGCATCTCTTTTCCATCAGTAGTCTTAACCCATCTCTCTTGCACTTTACCCATTGTAAGCTGGTCGTATATATGTTTGTTTTCAAAAGAAATTTGTTGTACTTTAGCATTCTTTTCTTTGCCTGGAGAAACGATATAAATTTCGTTGGCTTGAGATATGCTCTGACGTAAAGTAAGAAGTTGTTTACCATTATTTATTATATCCAATGATGCATAATCATTCCATCCTTCGGTTATTTGTTTTATCTGTCCCTGAAGGTTCGTCTTATATATGTTTATACATGCATGCCAGCAACCCATAAAATAGAGAGAACGAGAATCTGTATTCCAACAGTAGTTATCAACATTAGAGTCAAATGCTTCTGTTACATAAGTCTTCTTTCCAGAAGCCAGGTTATAAACGCAAAGTCTATTACGGTCACTTTCATATCCATTTCTAGCCATGCTCTGCCAAGATATATATTGGCCGTCAGGTGAGAATTTTGGGTTAACGTCATAGCCTGGATTATTTTTAAGATTTTCAGCAGAGTTTACAGCTTGATCTTTCATTGAATGGCAAGCATCAATTTGCGGTTCAACATATCCTACTGGTTTACAAAGATTTTTTGTTGTGCCTGTAGTTATATTGTATAAATAGATGTCTGCATCTGTAGATATTGCATAATCGCGTCCTGTCTTTTTACGGCAAGTATATGCTATTGACTTAGAATCAGGGCTCCATGCTAGTTGTTCTATGCCTCCAAATGGTTTCATCGGACATTCGAATGGTTCACCTTTTAAAATATCAACACCATCGTTAATGTTATTTCCACTTACTTTTGCAAGAAAAGGATGTGGAATGCTTTCAACGTATTCATCCCAATGGCGATACATAAGATCTGTAACAACTCTTCCACTAGCTTTAGATAAGTCAGAAGGGTTTTCTTTTATGCTTTCGTGAAAAGGAATCTCTTTGATGAGAATTATACTATTGCCATCAGGCGAAAAAACAAAACCTTCAATATCATCTTTTGATTTTGAAAGTTGTGTGCGCCCTGTTCCGTCTGGGTTCATTGCCCATACTTGATTAGTACCACTCTCGCTGCTTAAGTATGCAATACGTTTTCCTGATTCTATCCATACAGGGTCTGTCTCGCTTTTTGCACTGACTGTAATTTGGTGAGCATTTTTACCATTGATATCCATTACGCATATCACTTGATGCCCTTTGTTTTTAGGTACACTATAGTATCCTACCTGATATACAATTTTTTTATTGTCAGGTGATGCTTGTACTGATGCTATTCTACCCATAGACCAAAGTGCTTCAGGCGTCATCAAGTCACTACTAAGTGTTATGTTGTTTTTTACTATAGGATTTTGTTCCACTTCTGTTTGTGCCTTTAGAAGACTGCTACTTAATAGTAATGTAGCAGACAATAATAATGTTTTTTTCATTGTTTTTCTTCAATTAGAACTTTAGAGGCGGACTAAATTAAGCCCGCCTCTAATATCGCGTTTATATTCCTTTATTTTTTGATGAATCTTCACGGCGGCGTTTGATTTCTTCTTGTTGTTTTTGTAACGCCTCAAGTCTGGCTGCCATTCCGGTTGCTTTCTTTGGATTACCTTTATTATCCTTATAACGTTCTTGAAGTATAGATAATAATTTCTCGTCATTTGTCGTTTTTCTCAGTATCCACATGATTGCAGCACTGAAGAATAATGATATAAAGTAATAGAAATTTAATCCTGCTGAATAGTCATTGAACATGAAAAAGAACATTACCGGCATAAGATACATCATCCATTGCATCATTTTCATTTGCTCTGCTTGTTGACCAACCATTTGATCTTTCTGTTGACGCATGCTCATTACTGAATATAGAACATTGGCAACACAGAAAAGTATACAAGTCAAACTAAGGTGATCTCCTATAAGCCAAATACTATGGTTCCATGTAATGATAGGGTCGAATGTTGATAAGTCTTTTATCCATAAGAAACTTTCACCACGCAGTTGTATCGCATTCGGCACAAAGTTGAACATCGCAATCCATATAGGCATTTGTATTAGCATTGGGAGACACCCACTAAGTGGACTTACACCATACTTAGAATACAGCCCCATCATGGCTTGCTGTTTTTGCATTTGGTCTTCCGGCTTATTATACTGCTTTGTTGCTTCGTCAAGTGTTGGTTTCAAAACACGCATTTTAGCTGAAGACATATAGCTTTTCTTTACCAGCGGATATGTGATTAGTTTCAATAGTAATGTAATAAGTATCAATACTATACCCATATTTATATTGAGACCTGTAAGCCAGTCGAATACATATAGAGTAAACCATCTGTTTATTATACGGAACAGTGGCCATCCAAGATATACAAGGCGTTGTAGTTCTAGATCCTTACCTATTTTACTTTCTTTTTCTACTTTTTGGAGAAGTCTGAAATCATTTGGCCCTAAGTATAGTTCCATTACCGTAGGTGTCTTTCCATTAGGGTCAAAGAATGTCTTTATCTTTGCTCCATATTGCTTAAGATAGCCAGAACCTTTTTTCTGAGGGAGACTTGTCATCAGAGAATTAGCCTGGAAATCATTTTTGGAAATGAGTACAGCACTAAAGAACTGATTTTTGAATGCAACCCAATCCAACACATCTTCAACTTTCTCATCAACAACATCTTTGCCTTCATTCAGATAATCAGTACCTCCATCTTTCTTCTTATATGTAAGAGATGCGTAACGATTTTCAAATGTAAAACCTTTTTCTTGTTGACGGCAATGGTCTGTCCACTCTATATCCATATTGTTATAGTTTGGAGCAAACATTCCACTTAAACCTTGTGCTAATACAGAAAACTCAATTAAGTAGTCTTTATTAAGCTTGTAGTTGAAATTGATTGAACCACCATTACTAGCTTTCGCTGTCAAAGTAACAGTTGAATCTGTCTTATTGGTAACGGTGAAAAATAAGTCGCTTGTAACAACATTCTCGTTTTTGCCTGAAAGCATAAATTTCATCTGTTGATCTTTACCACTGAATATGGTAATATCCTTTTTACCATTACGGTCTTTGAAATTTAATATTTTGGCATCAACTATGTTGCCACCGTGCGTATCAAGTGTAAGAGCTAATTTCCTGTTCTTAAGAACAATCTTTTTGCTCTGTCCGCTATATGCCTTATGAAACAGTAATGTCGTATCACTTGCATTTTGTGATAATTGCGGTGTCTGTTTTTGAGATTTCAGAGCCTCTTCAGACTTTTGTTTTTCAACCTGTGCGATAGAATCTTGTTTCATCTGCACAGTTTGCTCTTCTTTCGAAGGCTTGTTAAAGTAACTGTAACCTATGAGTAATGCTGCAATGAGAGCAAAACCTATTATGCTATTTTTATTCATATTTATTTTTTGCTCGATTTATTTTCAATGGCTGTCTTAACGAAGTCAACAAATAAAGGATGTGGTTTAAGAACAGTGCTGGAATATTCGGGATGGAACTGTGTACCGATGTACCACTTAAGTCCCGGAACTTCAACAATTTCTACTAAATCACTTTCTGGATTCCGACCCACACAATTCATACCGGCTTTTTCGTACTCTTTCTCGTAATCATTGTTAAATTCATAACGATGTCTGTGACGCTCCTGGATATGTTCTTTCTTGTATATTTCAAATACTCGTGAACCTTGTTTAAGAATGCATTCATATGCACCTAAACGCATTGTTCCGCCCATATTTGTGATATTCTTTTGGTCTTCCATGATGTCAATCACATTATATTCCGTTTTTTCATCCATCTCTGTACTGTTGGCATCTTCATAGCCAAGTACATTGCGTGCAAATTCGATTACCATCATTTGCATGCCCAGACAGATACCGAATGTAGGTATATTGTGAACCCTTGTATAATGTGCTGCAATAATTTTACCTTCTATTCCACGTTGGCCGAATCCTGGACAGATTACGATACCATCCATGTCTTTAATTTTTTCTTCTGCATTTTCTTCATTAAGCTTTTCGCTATTTATGAATGTGGCCTTTACCTTATAATCATTGTAAGTGCCTGCTTGTGAAAGGCTTTCGAGGATACTTTTATATGCGTCTTGCAAATCGTATTTACCGACAAGACCTATATTTACTACTTCTTTAGCTTTATGACGGCGTTCTAGAAATTGACGCCATGGACCAAGACTTGGTGTTTCGCCTACAGATTCACCCATCTTCTTAAGTATAGTGGCGTCTAGACCTTGTTCTTGCATGCGTATAGGAACTTCGTAAATTGTAGGCATGTCTACACTCTGCACTACTGCTTCAAAATCTACATTACAGAAGTTTGCTACTTTTCTTCGGATATTGTCATTAAGCGGATGCTCTGACCTTAGAACCAATATATCCGGCTGGATACCTACACTCTGAAGTTCTTTTACAGAATGTTGTGTCGGCTTTGTTTTAAGTTCCTTGGCGGCTGCTAGGTAAGGTACATATGTAAGATGTACACATAGCGCATTTTTACCAAGTTCCCATTTCAACTGTCTTATGCTCTCAAGATAAGGTAATGACTCAATATCACCGACTGTACCACCGATTTCAGTTATTACAAAATCGTAGTGATATTTTTGACCAAGCAATTTAACATTGCGTTTGATTTCATCAGTTATATGAGGTATTACCTGAATTGTCTTTCCTAGATAGTCTCCACGCCGCTCTTTATCTATGACCGATTTGTATATACGGCCTGTAGTCAAATTGTTGGCTTTAGTTGTTTGGATACCGGTAAAGCGTTCGTAATGTCCAAGGTCAAGATCTGCTTCATGACCATCAACTGTTACATAGCATTCACCATGTTCATAGGGATTTAATGTACCCGGATCAATATTGATATAAGGGTCAAACTTTTGAATTGTGATGTTGTAACCCCTTGCCTGAAGGAGTTTACCTATTGATGACGAGATGATTCCTTTTCCTAATGAGGACGCAACACCGCCAGTGACGAAGATGTACTTTGTTTCTGCCACGATAATTATCTTTTTATTTTAATTTATCAAAATACAATACAAGCTGCAAAATTACAAAAAAAAGAGTTACCTACCAAATTAATTATTAATTAAATTAATAAGTTCAAAAAATACAGTCGCATAATCATTCTTATCAAGTAAATTTAATATATTTGCACCCTGAAATGAAGAAATTAGATATAATAATATTGTTATCAATAATGGTTTTGGGTAATATATCTGTTAATGCTCAAAATCGTTATTCTGGATTGTCATCTCGTCAATATAATAGGGGTGAAAGTCAAATCCTTGTAAAAGCGTATTCGGATTCTCTTAGTATGGCTAAGAATAAGCTTGACTCTGTTTATAAACCTAAGGCTGATTCTTTGAATGAGCAAAGTGTTGCAGACGGAAGGTTCTTTAAGCTTTTTGCGCCTCTTACTTTTTATCATTCTGTGGCGGATCATAATCTGTTACTATGGCATAAGCGAAGTAGTCAAAGTATTACAAATCAGCAAATTGACGATGCTCTGTTCTATATTTATATGAACAGACCTTCTTTGGTTGTTAATACACAGAATAGACTTAATAAATATGGTGTAGTACCTGCAGACCTTAAAAGGCCTGTTAAGCATAGTGTGATTCTTAAAGATAAAATAGCACCGGTTCCTGCTGAGCCTGATGTGATGCCAATGGATATTATAGTCTATAAACCTAATTTTTTGACTATTACCGGTGATTACTATCTGCAGTTTATGCAAAACTATGTCACGGATAATTGGTATAAAGGAGGTGAAAGTAATTATTCAATGGTTGGTAGTGTCACTATGCAGGCTAATTATAATAATAAGTCTGGATTGAAGTTTGATAATAAATTAGAATTAAAATTAGGTCTCCAATCATCAAGGAGTGATAGTCTTCATAAATTTAAAACGACAGATGACCTCATCAGATATACTGGAAAATTAGGACTGCAAGCTAGTAAAAGTTGGTACTATACATTCCAGTTATTAACTTATACTCAGTTTTGCAAGGGATTTAAGAGCAATGATGATAAAGTCTATTCATCTTTTATGGCTCCATTTAATCTAAACCTTTCATTGGGTATGGATTATACCGTAAAAACTAAAGATAATAAGTTGACCGGTAACATAAACTTAGCTCCGATAGCTTATAACTTTAGATATGTTGACTACTTGAGTTTGGCAACTAGGTATGGACTTAAAGATGGTCGTCATACGATGAATGACTATGGTTCTGAATTTACATTTGATTTGGCTTGGAAGTTATCAGATATGATTAAGTGGAAAACCCGGCTTTATGGTTATACTACCTATAAGCGTGCTGAGCTAGAGTGGGAAAATACTATAACATTCCAGTTTAATCAGTACATTAGCACGAATCTATTTGTGTATCCACGTTTTGATGATGGATCTGCTAAGGATGCTCAGAATGGGTATTGGCAGTTGCAAGAGTATGCTTCTATTGGTTTTGCTTATTCTTTCTAGCATTTAGTTATCAATTATGGCAAAACCATGAACGTTGAACAATTAATATAATATGTATATAGTGAGCTTGGTATATTACCAAGCTCATTTCTTTTTGACAATTTGTATATCATTGATATTGCAAAAGGTAAAGCATTCTTTGACGGTGTGTTTTGAAACCACAGCATCAGCATTGGTAATAAACTTCTCAACAATTATTAAGTCATTGCATGATGATGCATTAAAAAACAGGGAAATAAAAAGGGTATGGAAATAATAAACACAAAAAACCCCGAAAGTATTATATCTTACTTTCGGGGCATATATTGAAATTATATATGATCTTTATTTTGCCTCAGTCATGTCTCCTTCAATGTAAAGGCGTGTCATTTCTGTAGCTCCATTAGTGCGTACTGTAATCGTTTTCTTAAAGTGTCCCGGAAATTTACCAGAACCATTGTAAGTTACTTTAATTTCACCTTTTTGCCCCGGCATTATAGGTGCTTTAGTGTAAGCAGGAACTGTACATCCACAACTGGCGATAGCTTGATTTATAATTAATGGTGCTTCGCCTACATTAGTGTATGTGAATACACATGTTACCACAGGACTCTTCTCTGAGAAAGTACCAAAGTTATGAGATAAGTTGTCAAACTTTATTTCTGCTTGCTTTTTCCCATTAGTAGCTTGAGCTGAAGCAAATGTAATACCACTTATCAGCATCAAAGTCATAAAAATAATTTTTTTCATCAGTTATGATATTTAAAAATTGTTGGCAAATGTAAGTAGTTTTTCCGATATATGCATCATTTAAGTCTAAACTTTAACAATTTGTAGTACTCTGTTGCCCCTAATAGAAAACATCCTGTTCCATAGTCTTCAAAGTCAGGAATCTTATCGTAAGTTACAGGTTGTCCTGCTGATGGATCTTTGCCGGTACCCTGTACATATCCAAGCATTCCGTCTTCGTGTACAGCATCCTTAGATAGAGCATTCCATGCTTTGTCGCATATTTTTTTATAAGTTTTTGCAGGTAAGATGTTATTCATTATTCCCCAGCTAAATCCATAAAGGAATAAAGCTGTTCCTGTAACCTCTTTTCCTCCATAAGTATTAGGAGATACTAAACTTACATTCCAGAAACCATCTTCGCGTTGACATGAAGCAAACGCTTTACTCATTTTTATAAAGTCATTTTCAAGTTCTTTATAATACTTGTCCTTCTTGTCCATTTGGCTCATCACTCTTACCAACGCAGCATATACCCATCCGTTGCCACGACTCCAATAACAGTCTTTACCGTCAGACTCTTTATATGGTGGTACATAGTCTTTATCTCTCCACCAAAATCCGGTTTTATTGTTATATAAGCCTCCGCCACACTCATTTCTGCTCCATCTGTACATCTTCATACAATAGTCAAGGTATAATCTGTCTTTTGTCATTTTATATAGTTCAGCATAAATAGGCATACTCATTTGTATAGCATCTATCCATGTCCAATAATTCACACGATTGCTTTTTATCTGTAAATCTATATTTTCTTTGATACTATTGATTTTAGAAGAATCTCCTGTCTGGAAAAAACGATCAATGTATGTTTGACCGCAACATTGGTCATCAGCATCAGTAGTTTTGACACCGTTTCTTGGCATCCATTTATGGAAATCAGCCCATTTGTCTGTATAATCAATGTATGATTGATTGGCATCAATGTTATACAGATTCATCAGTCCCTCATAGTATACGGCACGCGTCCAAAGATTGCTTGGTCTCAGTCTTCCTACATTTGTAGGTGTAGTTGGATCAGCATACTTGTGCATAAAAAAATTATTAACTTTGCGTGTTGTGTTCATCACGCCATCCATTTTCTCATTTTGCGCAGACATAGGCATAGCCATTGCTGCCAAAGTCAGCATAATAAATATTTTTTTCATTCAGTAAATTAGTAATTTCCCGCAAAAATAAGTATTTATTTCTAATTATTTGTTGGTTTGCACATTTTTATATAATTTTGCATCTTAAATTAAGTAAAATTAGAGAAATCAATGTATAGAACAAAGACTTGTGGGGAGCTTAGGCTCTCAGATGTTGGCACTGTTGTTACACTTGCTGGTTGGGTTCAGCGCAGCCGTAAGATGGGCGGAATGACTTTCGTTGACTTGCGTGACCGTTATGGTCTCACACAGTTGGTCTTCAATGAAGAGATCGACAAAAACTTGTGCGAAAGAGCTAACAAAATGGGGCGTGAATTTTGTATTCAGGTTACAGGTACTGTAAGTGAACGTCAAAGTAAAAATAAAAATATTGATACAGGTGATATAGAGATAATAACAAACTCACTGAATGTATTAAGTGAAAGTCTAACACCTCCATTTACAATTGAGGATAATACTGACGGTGGTGATGATATAAGGATGAAGTATCGTTATCTTGACTTGCGCCGACCTGTTGTCCGCAAGAACATGGAGCTGCGTCATCGTATGACAATCCTGATTCGTAATTTTCTTGATTCAAAGGCTTTTATTGAGGTAGAAACACCTATTCTTATAGGTTCAACACCAGAGGGCGCACGAGATTTCGTAGTGCCATCTCGTATGAATCCCGGACAGTTTTATGCTTTACCACAAAGTCCTCAGACATTGAAACAGCTACTTATGGTAAGTGGTTTCGACCGCTATTTCCAAATAGCCAAATGTTTCCGTGATGAAGACTTACGTGCTGATCGTCAACCTGAATTTACTCAGGTAGACTGCGAGATGAGTTTTGTTGATCAAGATGATGTCCTCAACTTGTTTGAAGACATGGCTAGGCATCTTTTCAAAGAAATACGTGGTGTAGATTTGCCGGCAAAATTACAGCAGATGACTTGGCATGAGGCTATGCGTCGATTCGGAAGCGACAAACCTGATTTGCGTTTTGGAATGGAGTTCGTAGAACTTATGGATATCCTTAAAGGTACAGGTGAGTTTAGCGTATTTAATGAAGCTGCGTATGTTGGTGGTATCTGTGTGCCTGGTTGCGCAAATTATACAAGAAAACAATTAGATACATTAACCGAATTTGTAAAGAGATCACAGATCGGTGCTAAAGGTCTTGTATGGGCTAAGGTTAATGAAGACGGTACTGTTAAGAGCAGCGTAGACAAATTCTATAGTTCTGATGTACTGCAGAATATGAAAGAGGCCTTTAAAGCCAATCCGGGAGATCTTATTCTTATTCTTAGTGGCGATAATGCGAATAAGACACGAATACAGTTGTGTGCATTACGTTTGGAAATGGGAGAGCGTCTTGGACTTCGTGATAAAAATAAATTTGAGTGTCTTTGGATTATTGATTTCCCATTGTTTGAGTGGAGTGAAGAAGAACAGAGACTTATGGCTACACACCATCCATTTACTATGCCAAATCCGGATGATATACCATTATTGGATGAACACCCTGAAAATGTGCGTGCAAAAGCGTATGATTTTGTTTGTAACGGTATTGAAGTTGGTGGAGGAAGTTTGAGAATACACGAAGGACAATTGCAGGAGAAAATGTTCAAAATTCTTGGTTTTACACCAGAGCGTGCTATGTCACAATTCGGGTTCCTCATAAATGCATTCAAGTATGGAGCTCCGCCTCACGCAGGCCTTGCTTTTGGATTAGACCGTTGGGTATCCATTATGGCAGGCTTAGATAGCATACGTGACTGCATTGCGTTCCCTAAAAATAATAGCGGAAGAGATGTTATGCTTGATGCTCCTTCAGAAATAGACAAAAAACAATTGGACGAGTTGCAACTTAAAGTTGATTTAAGTCAAGAAAAATAGCAACAGGCGTTTAACCGCTCCGATTTGTACATTCTTTTTTGTAAATAATCATGCCATTTGATAATAAAATATTATCTTTGTAGCGATTCAGAAACTATTTCATGCTGGATCAATCAAATGTAGAATAAATTTTTTGTAATTATGGCAGAAAGGAAAACAGAAAAAAAAGCTACAGCACCAAAAAAAGTTGCTGTTAAAGTTACTACTTCAAAAAAAGTTGTAACTGCAAAGAATGTAGAGTTAGCTATTAATGCAGAGAACGTAGGTTTTAGAGCCGGTGATGTATATAATGCATTGGCATCTGCAGATATGCCTTTGACGGTAGCTGAAATAGCAAAAAGAGCTAAAATTAACGAAGATGAAACTCTTCTCGGAATGGGTTGGCTATTTAAAGAAGGTAAAATAAAAGATGATGGTCATAAAATTATTTTAGCATAGTAATGCTATAAAATATTAAGAGGAAGACCAGTCACACTTGTGTAGCTGGTCTTTCTTTTTTTGTGTAATTAAAAATGAATTACGATAAACAAATACTTATGCTTCTTACTGAAGCAGGTCTTGACGGTCTGTGTGTTACACAGATATCAAAAAAGATATATAACGAAAATTGTTCCTTTTTTGAAAAAGTGAATTTTGATGATGTGCATAAGTATGTACTATCATTTTTGCATAAAAATGTTTATTCCCGAAATAGTTTTATAGAGAGTACAGGTAAACGCGGTTTTTATCGTATCAATACGCAATCATACGAATCTGATCAGTTGATGTTTAATTTTGTAGATGAAGAATATGCTGAAACAGAAGAAGATGAAATAGTTATAGATGACGATCAGTCTTTGTCACTATTTTGAATATTCTCTTCGTGAGTTTCTTTGTAGACTTTAACAAGTCTCTTTACATTATTTTTCCATGAGAAGAGTTTCGCTCTTTCCAGACCAGTCTTTTTCAATAGATCATATTTGTTTTTATCATTCTCAAGTGTTATCATTGAGTTTGAAATATCATCCGCGTTCTCTGGATTTATTAGGATTGCGCTTTTTCCTGCAATCTCAGGCATTGATGATGTGTTGGATGTTATAACAGGGGTGCCACATGCCATAGCTTCTATGATTGGAATACCAAAGCTTTCTCTTAAAGACGTATATAGAAATGCAAATGCATCGTTATACAGATACACTAAATCACTATTAATTATGTAGCCTGTCGATTCTATATTGTCACGAATCTCTTCTATGTTATTTTTTTTAAGTAAGTAATCCAAATATTGAGGTTCTAAATCAGCGATCAGCAATTTCCTTTTTATAGATGAATTCTTTAGATACTTACTATATGCAATTAATGTACGTTCTGTATTTTTTTTCGGATCAGTATTGCCTAAGAATAAAAAATATCCTTTTTCGCTAGTGTATTTCTTGTATACGTTATCTTTATCTTCAAGAGGCATAAACCATTCATTATAACCATTGTAAATCATAATGAGTTTGTCTTTTAATGCTAGTTTCGACTTTATATTCTTATATTCAAAATTTGATACAGTAATAATTCTCTTGCACTTTTTTAAAACTTTCGGAACTACAAATCTTCTATACATCCATCCAAGATTTTGATATAAAGATTTATTAGATTTGTCTCTTGATTCCAAAAAAATAATATCATGTAGTGTTAGAACAATTGGTATATTGCAGAAAATAGGAGCCGTGTCACTTGTACAGTGTAATATATCAAGATTATATTTCTTTGCTTCTTTTGGCAGGACATATTGTTCCCAAAGAAGATAATTCTGGCGTTTTAACTCTATTATATGAACGTTTTCACTGTCTTTCAGACATTTGTCTACATCCGATTTGACAAATACAAAAATGGTATCTTCAAGATTCATTTTCTGTAAGTGTTTTATTTCTTCCAGTACCACATAGTCCATGCCATGTTTTTCCTTACGGAAAATTCTCTGTGCTTCTATACCAATTCTCATCTTTTGTAATTATTTGCTGCAAATATACAAATTAATATTATATATTCTGATTTTATAAACTAAAAAGGCATGCCAAATATAAATCCGGCATGCCAATTTAATATTTTTATTAATGATATTAATATGCGAACAAAGGATAATTCTTCATTGTTTCATTTACTTTAGCTCGTACGTTATTTATAACGTTCTCATCTTCAGGGGCATTTAATACCTCTTCAATAAGATCTGCTATCAGTATCATTAGATCTTCCTTAGCGCCACGTGTAGTCATAGCTGCTGTTCCAAGACGTATTCCTGATGTTTGGAAAGCACTGCGGCTATCGTAAGGAACCATATTTTTGTTTACAGTAATATCAGCAGCGACAAGAGCATTTTCAGCTACCTTACCTGTCAGATCAGGATATTTAGAACGAAGGTCTACCAACATAGAGTGGTTGTCTGTTCCTCCACTTACTATTGTGAATCCTCGTTTGATAAGCTCTTGTGCCAGAACGTTTGCATTTTTCTTAACCTGCAATGCCCAAACTTTGAATTCCGGTTGAAGAGCTTCGTTGAATGAAACAGCTTTAGCAGCAATTACATGCTCCAGTGGTCCACCTTGTGTACCTGGGAATACTGCACTATTTAGTAACTGGCTCATCATCTTGATCTGTCCTTTTGGCGTTTTTAGTCCCCAAGGGTTTTCAAAGTCTTTGCCCATAAGAATGATACCACCACGTGGACCTCTAAGTGTCTTATGTGTAGTAGAAGTAACAATATGAGCATATTTAACAGGGTTGTCAAGTAATCCTGCTGCTATGAGGCCTGCAGGATGAGCCATATCTATCATTAGTAGCGCTCCAACTTTATCTGCAATTTCTCTCATACGTTTGTAGTCCCATTCACGACTATATGCAGAGCCACCACCAATAATTAATTTAGGTTTATTCTCAATAGCCAATTGCTCCATTTGTTCATAGTTTACACGACCTGTCTCTTTGTCCAAGTCATAACCGATAGCTTTGTATAATATACCGGAAGTGTTTACCGATGAACCATGTGATAGGTGACCACCATGAGCCAAGTTTAGTCCCATGAAAGTGTCTCCTGGATTTAGAACAGCGAGTAATACAGCTGCATTAGCCTGTGCTCCTGAGTGAGGTTGAACATTCGCAAATTCAGCATCAAAAAGCTTCTTTACGCGTTCAATAGCTATAGTCTCAACCTGATCAACTACGCCACAACCGCCATAATAGCGTTTGCCTGGCAGTCCTTCGGCATACTTGTTTGTTAAGTACGAACCCATGGCTTGCATAACTTCATCACTTACAAAATTTTCAGATGCAATTAGCTCCATTCCTTTAAGCTGTCGCTGATGCTCTTTCTCAATAAGGTCAAAAATTTCTTGATCTTTTTTCATTGTTGCAGATTTTATGTTTAATAATAATAACTTCCTAGTTAGTCTGGTTTATATCAGTTCCACATTATTTATGTCCTGTTCCATATCACAATAATGACATCTCAGAATACCCTTTTCTTTGTCTACTACATTAAATAGAGTGGACATCGGCTCATTGTTTGTGATACATTTGGGATTATTACATTTTACTATTCCACGTATTTCATCAGGAGTCGTAACCGTTTTCTTTTCTACAACTTCGTAATCTTTGATAATGTTCAATACAATATTTGGCGCTACAACAGCTAAACGTGAAATTTCCTCATCAGAGAAAAATTTATCTTCCACTTTGATTAATCCCTTTTTACCTAATTTTTTAGACCTGAAATTATTGCCTATAGTAACCGGAGTGTCCAGACTGTTCAAGCCTAACAGTTCCGCTACCTGATTAGTCTTTTCGTTTGGTATATGATCAATAACAGTTCCGTTCTGAATGGCGGCAACCAACATCTCATTTTTATTCATAATCAGTTACTTTATTATTGTGTTGTCTTTTATAATGTCATCATAATTATAGCCCAGAACATCGCATATTATTGCTTGTCTGGCATACAATCCATTTTGTGCCTGCTGAATATAATATGCGTGTGGATTTGAGTCAACATCATATGCGATTTCATTCACTCTGGGTAGAGGATGTAATATCTTCATGTTGTCTTTCACATTTGCAAGCATATCGTTTTTAAGGATATATACATTCTTTACGCGTTCATATTCCATCAAATCAGAGAATCGCTCTTTTTGTACTCTTGTCATATAGAGTATATCTGCATCAGAAATGACATTTTCGTTGAATTCTGTGTGTTCCTGGAATTTTATATTATGCTCTTTACAGTATATCTTGTATTCATTCGGCATTGCTAATTCTTTTGGGGCAATAAAATGGAATGTTGGGTTGAAATGTCTCATTGCCATAATTAGCGAGTGTACTGTTCTTCCGTATTTTAAGTCACCTACAAGATATATATTGAGATTTTCCAGAGTACCTTGAGTCTTGTATATAGAATAAAGGTCAAGCATACATTGAGAAGGATGTTGATGTGCACCATCACCTGCATTTACTATCGGAACCGGCGAAATCTCACTTGCATATTGCGCAGCTCCTTCTATAGAGTGACGCATTACTATTACGTCTGCATAGTTGGATACCATCATTATTGTATCTTTTAGAGTCTCGCCCTTCGAACTGCTTGTTACTTTTGGGTCTGTAAACCCAATTACTTTAGCGCCTAAGCGGTTGGCTGCTGTCTCAAAACTAAGTCGCGTTCGGGTAGAAGGTTCAAAAAACAAAGTCGCTATTACTTTACCCTTTAAAATTTCTCTATTAGGGTGCTTTTCAAACTCTTGAGCCATCCTTATCATATAGAGAATTTTCTCTTTTGTTAGGTCAGCTATGGTTACAAAATTATGGCGTTCCATCATTTCTTGTAAAATTATTTTTATTTTCGACCGCTAAGTTACATAATATTTTTTATTAATTGGTTATAATTAGAAAGAAAATTGTATTTTTGCACTCAGAAAAAAATATTATTAAAGCTTAGGCTGATAGATATAAATCGAAAAAATATAATGAGAAAGGCTTTTGTACATTGCTTATGGGGACTACTGGTTGTTGTTTGCTTGATGCTTGTTATTGCATTCACAGCTATTACAGAGGGATGGATCGGATATATGCCACCCGTAGATCAATTGCAAAATCCTATAAACCGTTTTGCAACACAGGTGTACTCTTCTGATGGGAAGGTTATGGGCACTTGGAATTTTAATAGAGAGAATCGCATATGCGTTGATTATACCAATTTGTCGCCTTATCTTGTACAGGCATTAGTAGCTACTGAGGATTCCCGATTTTATGATCATTCCGGCGTAGATTTTTATGCTTTGGGACGAGCATTGGTTAAACGTGGTATTATGGGGCAAAGAAGTGCCGGTGGAGGTTCTACTCTTACACAGCAGTTGGCAAAACAGCTTTATTCGGGAGTCGCTTCCAGTACGATGGAGAGATTGCTTCAGAAACCTATCGAATGGGTAATTGCGGTAAAGTTAGAGCGCAATTATACCAAAGAGGAAATTATTGCAATGTACCTCAATTACTTTGATTTTCTTCATAATGCAGTTGGTATAAAGACAGCTGCTAATACATACTTTAATAAAGAACCCAAAGATCTTTCAATCATTGAGTCGGCTACGCTTATAGGATTATGCAAAAATCCTTCATTCTTTAACCCTGTGCGTTATCCTGAAAGATGCAAAGAAAGACGAAATGTAGTCCTGGCTCAGATGTTTAAGTCAGGGTATATCTCTTCCGGTCAATTAGAATCATTATCTGCTGAATCACTAAAATTGAATTTTAGGAGAATTGACCATAAAGATGGTATTGCAGTATATTTTCGTGATTTCTTAAGAAGGTATATGATGGCTAAGAAACCACAAAAGGGTGATTATCCTAGTTGGAATAAAAGCAAATATATTGAAGATTCAACGCTTTGGGATTTAGACCCTTTGTATGGTTGGTGCAACAAAAATTTTAAGAAAGACGGATCTCCATATAATGTATATACTGACGGTCTGAAGGTATTTACTACTATTGACTCGCGTATGCAGAATTATGCAGAAGATGCTTTGTATAAGCATGTAGCTAGATATTTGCAACCTAATTTCTTCGCCGAAAATAGAAGAAAGCCTAATGCTCCATTTACAGACGCACTTAACAAAGACCAAGTACGATCTATACTGCTAAAGTCTATGAAACAATGTGATAGATATAGAGCGATGAAGGCACAGGGAGCCTCTGAAACAGAAATAAAAAGAGCTTTTAATAGACCTACAGATATGACCGTATTTACTTATCATGGAGATATAGATACTGTTATGACGCCTATGGATTCTATCAGATACTACAAGTCTTTCTTGAGGGCTGCTTTTATGAGTATGGATCCTAAAACAGGTGCTGTTAAAGCTTATGCCGGAGGACTTGATTTTGCGCATTTCCAATATGATATGGTTACCGGTGGTCGTAGACAGGTCGGCTCTACTATCAAACCGTTCTTATATGCACTTGCTATGGAAAATGGTTTTTCTCCGTGTGATCTTGCGCCCAATGTACAGCGTACATATATGGTAGCCGGTGCACCATGGACACCTAGAAATGCCAGTCATAATCGTTATGGACAGATGGTAACTCTTAAATGGGGAATAGCCCAGTCAAACAACTGGATATCTGCTTATCTTATGAGTAAATTAAATCCTTCTGCTCTTGTCCAACTGATACACGAATTTGGCGTAGCCAATCCTAATATACATCCTTCTATGTCTCTTTGCTTGGGTACATGTGATATCTCTTTAGCCGAGATGGTTAGTGCTTATTCTGCTTTTGCAAATCATGGAATAAGGTGTGCTCCAATGTTTGTCTCAAAGATTGAAGATAACGAAGGTAACGTTATCACACAGTTCCAGCCAAAAATGAATGAGGTAATAAGTGAAGAGAGTGCAGATAAAATGCTTGTACTTCTGAAGGCTGTTATAGACGAAGGAACAGGTAGGCGTATACGTTCTAAATTCAATATACAATGTGAGATGGGAGGCAAAACCGGTACCACAAACCGAAATTCAGATGCATGGTTTATAGGATTTACTCCAACACTTGTAAATGGTTGTTGGGTAGGTGGTGAAGATCGAGATATCCATTTTGATAATATGCAGATGGGGCAGGGTGCGTCAATGGCGCTACCTATCTGGGCATATTATATGCAGAGAGTCTTTGCTGATCCCCGACTCGGTTATTCACCGAAGGCTATCTTTGATTTGCCTGATAATTTCAATCCGTGTGCATCTGAAGATACAGCAGCAGAAGATAATGGCATAGATGAAATTTATGAGTAGTTGAAAAGTCGTTAATACTAAGTTATTCGTTATATATTCGATTGTCTGTATTTCATACACAATAAGGCGTATACAATTTTGTATACGCCTTATTGTGTATCGCATTTGGTTATGTATATTAATAAAAAAGTAGCATCTGGATGTTATATACAAATGCCCATAAATCTAACATGTTATATTTGTTCTGACAAAATATTAAATGAGAAAAATATCGAAATCGTTTCTTTTATTTAAGAATTAATGAGCTTATTTGTAAAAAAAATACTATCTTTGCGAGAACATTTGTTTACGAATGAATGAAAAATGATTATTAATATTTGAAATGGCAAGAATTTACGATAATATAGAAGCTAAATTCACTGAAGGATTACAGGGAATAATCACAAATGCAGGTGTGAAACGTGTTGACTTCTGTGTCGGATATTTTAATTTAAGAGGCTGGAATCTGATCGTTAATCAGATAGACACAATCCCCGGCGATTATGTTTACGAACAAGATGATAAAGAGTTCAGAATATGTCGTCTACTTATTGGAATGCACAGACCCAATGACGAATTGGTGAGAAAATTATATTCAGGTAAACAGCAATTGCCGGATGCTGATTATGTGAATCAGTGTAAACTGGAAATTGCCCGTGAGTTCAAGAAACAATTGCTCTTGGGTTTACCTACCAAAAATGACGAGTGGACATTAAGAAGACTTTCCGCACAGATGAAAGATAAGAAGGTATGCGTGAAACTCTATCTCAAAGAACCACTTCATGCCAAGCTGTATCTTGCACATCGCCCTGATGATAACTTCAATAAGATACAAGCCATCATGGGTAGCAGTAATCTTACCTATAGCGGTTTGACCAAGCAGGGTGAACTCAATGCCGAATTTGGTGACAGCGATAATGCAGAGAAACTTTCCAATTGGTTTGATAACCGTTGGAATGATAACTTTTGCATTGACATTACCACTCAACTGATTGATGCCATAGACAACAGTTGGGCCGGTGAAAACACAATCCCTCCCTATTATATTTATCTTAAAACAGTATATTTTCTCAGTCAGGAAGCACGCTCCGGTATCAAAGAGTTCACACTTACACCTGAATTCCGTAAAGACCTTTTTGAATTTCAACAGAATGCGGTGAAAATAGCTGCCAAGCATCTTAATAACGAGAAGCGTGGCGGAGCAATGATAGGAGATGTTGTCGGACTTGGCAAGACCATCACCGCCTGTGCCATCGCCAAGATTTACGAAATGACATTTGCAAGTAGCACACTTATCATCTGTCCTGCAGGATTACAGGATATGTGGAAGAAATATGTGAAGAAATATGACCTCAAGGCAGATATCATGTCAATGCAGAAGCCCATTGACGTTGACAGTTCCAGATATTACAGATTGATCATCGTGGATGAAAGTCATAACCTACGCAATGAGAATGGCAAGAGATACCGTAACATCAAGGATCTTATCAATCATCAGGACAGCAAGGTTTTGCTACTTACAGCCACTCCTTATAATAAAGACTTTTCAGATCTGGCAAGTCAGTTGAAATTATTTATCAGCGAAGATCAGGACTTAGGTATACGCCCGGAGGCATATATCCGCAGTCTTGGCGGTGACCATCAATTTGCACAAAAGCACAGTGATGTTTTTATACGTAGCATTAAAGCTTTTGAATATAGTCCTTTTGTTGATGACTGGAGTGAATTGATGAAAATGTTCCTTGTTAGAAGAACACGTTCGTTCATCAAAGATAATTTTGCCAAAACAGATGAGAATGACGGTCGTAAATATTTACTGTTTCCTGACGGCTCACGTTCATACTTTCCGGAGCGCATTCCGTGCGCATTGAAATTCAAGACAGAGACTAACGATCAGTATAGTCGTTTGTATTCTGAAGAGATGGTCAGCATCATGGATTCACTGAAACTTCCACGCTACGGATTGATTAATTACCTTGATAAGGTAAAGGCAGAAAATGCCCCAAACCATGAAAAACAACTGATAGAAAACTTGTCACGTGCAGGGCAACGCATGATGGGATTCTGCAAAAGCACCTTCTTCAAGCGTATAGACAGTAGCGGTTTCTCATTCTTGCTTACCCTATATCGTCATATTTTGCGTAATGCTGTCTACATTTATGCCATTGATAACAAACTACCCCTGCCTGTAGGAGATGAAAACAGTATTCCTGAAGACTTCTATGAGGATGAGGACATCAATCAAACTGTATTTGGAAAAGACTCAGATCAAGATAATATAGTAAACAATAGCGATTTTATCACCGTTTCTGAAGACATAAACACATATATGCGTGAAGCAAAAAAATATTATGAACTTATAACGCAGAAAAATAATGTGGCATGGATAGATTCCAAAAACTTCAAGCGCACATTAAAATCCCAGCTTAAAAACGATTGCGATACCATAATAAGGATGATTAACCTGTGTGGGGCATGGAATCCGGATACTGATCAAAAGTTGGCCAAACTGCTATATCTGATTAATAGCAAACATCACGATGACAAGATTATCATATTCACGCAATATTCAGATACAGCCAACTATATTTACAGACAGCTGGAAAAACACAATGTCAGTAATATTGACGTTGCCACCGGAAGCAGTAGTAATACGACCTCGATCGTAGAGAAATTCTCACCTGCAAGTAATGAAAAGGCAGATATACCGGCAGAAGAGCAGACACGCGTATTGATAGCGACAGATGTGCTCAGTGAAGGTCAGAATCTTCAAGACTCCCATATCATCGTAAATTATGACTTGCCTTGGGCTATAATCCGCCTTATTCAGCGTGCCGGTCGTGTAGACCGTATCGGTCAGAAGTCGCAAAAGATTAACTGCTATTCATTCTTTCCGGCCGACGGCGTGGAAGAAATCATTAAGTTGCGTAAGCGCTTGAACGAACGAATCAATCAGGCTGCTGATATTGTGGGTAGTGATGAGGTGTTCTTCGAGGGCAATGAGAAGAACCTGCGCGATATGTACAATGAGAAAAGCGGAGTCCTTGAAGATGAAGATGACAACGATGTTGATTTGGCATCACAAGCCTACCAGATATGGAAGAATGCCATAGACGCAAACCCTGACTTGCAACGAATTATACCCAACCTCAGTGACATTATCTACTCCACTAAACAGAGCAACGGCTCTATCAACGATGGAGTCATCACCTATATCCGCACCCATAGTGGCTTTGACCTTTTGTCGTGGTATAATTCCAAAGGCGAGATGATCAGTCAGTCTCAAAAGAAAATACTTCAGGCAATGGCTTGCTCCATCAATGAGCCTGCACTTCCGCCTCAAGCCAATCATTTTGACTTAGTCAACAAGGCTGTTGAAAATGTGAAGGATGAGAATACGTATGTGGGTGGCGTTTTAGGTAGTCGCTTTAGCACCAAATACAGGATTGTGACCCTGCTTGAAAACTATTATGCCCGTCCGACCACCTTGTTTTTCACCGAAGATAATCGACAGATGCTTAAATATGCCATCGACGATATTTACAATTACCCATTCTTTGAGAGCACCAAGTTTATTCTTGGGCGTATGCTCCGCACAAGCTCTGCCGAAGATATTGTAGAATATGTTATGGAGATGCGCAAAAACGGCAACTTATGCCATATAGACGAAGACACCAACACAGCCAAAGAGCCAAAGATCATATGCTCAATGGGATTAAAAACAGAATAACAGACACACACCATGAATAGAAAGTCATTCAACCAATATATCAGGGAATCAAATTTCCAAGAGTTGTTTATCACAGAGATGGGATGGAACAATCCCAAAGGGCAGACACAATTACCATCAATAACCGTTGATGAAACTGAATATGGGTTTAATATTATCGCAGAGAAGAATGGCTTTCAGATAATTCTATGTCATGTTGCAAATATACCGAATGCCACTATTTGCAAAAAGATCGATATAAAGTTGCGCCGTAGTGCTTTCGATTACATCTGCATCTATATTGTCCCCGACAGCGAACACCACCAGTGGGTAGCACCGATAAAGAAGGTGGATAAACGAGACCTCGTAACAATCGAATATGAAACAGCCGACAAGGCAGATTTCCTGTTTTCAAAAATCGAGGATTTGAGTTTTGGACTTGAAGAGACACCAACCATTGTTGACGTAAAAGAGCGCATACAACGTGCGTTCTATGTAAATTCAGAAAAGATAACCAAAGATTTTTATGCCGGTTTCAAGAAAGAGCACAACGCCTTTGCCGATTTCATCAGTGGCATCGAGTGCAACAATGCTGACCAGATGAAGAAAGACAAGCAATGGTACACATCCGTGATGCTCAACCGTCTGATGTTCTGTTATTTCATTCAGAAAAAAGGGTTCCTTGATGGTGATACCGACTATCTGCCCAGAAAGCTGAGAAAGGTGCAGCAGCAAGAGGGTGAAGGCACTTTCTTCACTTCATTCTACAAAGGCTTCCTCTGCCAACTGTTTCATGGTGGACTAAATGCGCCTAAACATTCTGATGAATTCGAAAACATCTACGGTCGTATACCATATCTCAATGGTGGCATGTTCGATGAACACCAGTTAGAGAAACAATATGCCGATCTTGACATTGATGATAAAGCCTTTGAACGCCTGTTTGATTTCTTCGATAAGTGGCACTGGCATCTTGATACACGTATTACGGCTTCCGGAAAAGACATTAACCCTGATGTACTGGGCTACATCTTCGAGCAGTATATCAATGACCGTGCCGCCATGGGAGCCTACTATACCAAAGAAGATATCACCGAATATATCGGCAAGAACTGCATTATTCCATTTCTTATGGATGAAACAGCCAAGAAGTCACCGCAAGACTTTAAACCGAATGGTTATGTATGGACTTCGCTAAGAGATAGTGGAGACAGGTACATCTATGACGCTGTAAAGAAAGGCTATCCACTTATGGATAAGATACCCGAAGAAATTGCTGTCGGCATAGACACAACGAAGCCTGACCTGATAGAGCGTCGCAGCCATTGGAACGAAAAGACACCGGAACAATTCGCCTTACCCACTGAGATATGGCGCGAAACGATAGAACGCCTACAGCGATGTGATGACGTACTGCACAAAATAACCGGTGGAGAAATAACACAGATCAACGATTTTATAACCTATAATCTCGACATACGCCAGTTCGCCTATGATCTGTTGGCAAACACGCAAGGCCACCTATTCGTAAAACATTTCTATGCAGCCCTGCAACACGTATCCATCCTCGATCCTACTTGTGGTTCCGGAGCCTTTTTATTTGCAGCGATGAACATACTTGAACCACTTTACGAAGTATGTATTGACCGCATGCAGGAGTTTCATGAGCAGAATGACAAACTATTCGTTGATGAACTCGGTGAGATAGAAAATAAGTATCGCAGTAATATTCAGTATTTCATCTATAAGAGCATCATTCTCCGTAATCTTTATGGAGTGGACATTATGGTCGAAGCCACTGAAATTGCAAAACTTCGCTTGTTCTTGAAGATGGTGGCTGTGGTCGAAGTTGATAAACACGCAGACAATCTGGGACTAGATCCATTACCAGATATTGATTTCAACATTCGATGTGGTAATACCCTTGTTGGTTATGCCACTGAAGAAGAGCTGAACAAAGACCTTACCTATGGAGATATTTTTGCTAATAAAGAATTCAAATCAAAAATTGAAGAAGGAATGGAAAAGGTTGCTATGACTTATGAGCATTTCAAAGAATTGCAACTGATTCAAGATGAAGATATTGTTAGTTTCAAACAGGCAAAATCTGAATTAAGAAAGAGATTGGAAGAACTAAATGACACACTGAATCATAAACAATTCCTTGCTTCTATTGGCAATGCAGATGCCGACTATGATAAATGGTTAAAGGATTATCAACCGTTTAACTGGCTAGCAGAATTCTATCAAATTATTAATGGGAATAAGGGGTTTGATATTATTATTGGTAATCCGCCGTATGTAGAATACAGTAAAGTAAAAAAACAGTACAGCATTAATAATTATAAAACAGAATCTAGTGGAAACCTATATGGATTCATAATTGAAAGGTGTAATTCTATTATAGGACACAATGCATATTTCAGCATGATAGTTCCTATTAGTATGACATGTACTCAAAGAATGTCCATTGTCCAAAATATTCTATTATCAAAGAAGGTCTGGCTAAGCAATTATTCAGAAAGACCTAGTAAATTATTTACAGGTGCAGATGTCGCATTAACAATATTCATAGCATATAATAATGGCAAAGGATTATTTAATACTGGATTCACAAAGTGGAAGTCTGAATCACGTAATATTTTGTTCAAAAATGTCAATTATAATTTCGTCGATTTATGTCCACGTCCATACATCGAGCCCAAAATCTCTTGCAATATAGAAAATACCATATTAAAGAAGATTAATTACAAAATGGTTTTAGGTGAGAGCTTTATTAATTCTCAAACTGATTATTGTTTATATTATAGAATTGGAGGCGGAAGATATTGGAAGATTTTCACATCTTTTTCCCCTAAATTTATTTTAAACGAAACCAATTCTATTTCAAGCCGTGAAAATCATTTATACTTTAGTAACTATACAAAACTTAATGCAGCTATTGCAATTTTAAGTAGTTCTTTTTTCTATTGGTTTTTTATTTTAACAACGAATAGCCGTGACTTAAATCCATCAGATTTAAATAATTTTCCAATTTCTATTATAAAGGTAAATGATGAAATAATTGATAGCTTGAAATTTTTATCTGAAAAATTGATGAGTGATTATAAAATAAAATCTTCATTTAAAGATAAAACTTCAAAGAAAACAGGAAAAATAACATATCAAGAATTCTATCCAAGACTTTCTAAAAATATATTAGATAATATAGACATTAAATTAGCCCAGCACTACGGATTCACAGAAGAAGAATTAGACTATATAATTAATTACGATATTAAGTATCGTATGGGTGATGCATTAAATAATGAGGAGGAATAATAATGAGTAAATTAGAAGATTTATACAAGTCAATCCACACCTTGAAGGAGTTAGGATTGCCATTAAATGAAGAAACCTTGGAAGCTGTTAATAATCTCGAAGAAGATTTAATCAAAAATGAGATTATTCCTCGTTTATCAGAAAGTATTGAACCGATTATTACAAAAATAGAGAGACCTATTGTCTTAGTTGTTGATTACATTCCTGATGAAGAACTAAGTGTACGCCTAACTAGAAAGCGTGTTATTACAGACGAAAGCGATACAAAACAATATTCGTTGGTTCCAAAGCAATCTGAAAGAAAGCTAAGTCGCAAAATAACATCATCTTCGAAATCTCAAAAGACAAGACTTTCTGTTACGTATCCCGATGGTAAGAAAATAGAACGTCGTTTTGCTTACGAGACATTCTTGGAAGTAGTAGAAAACATTGGAGTTGAAAAAGTCGCAAATATAGGAATGAAATGGCTTGGACTTCCTTTGATTTCAAAACAAAAAGATGATTATTATAACCAACATGAAATAAAAGGTGGCTGGCTAGTTGTAACTCATTCATCAACGGGTCAGAAAAAGAAACAACTTGATGAAATATCAAATGCGTTGAATCTAAATTTAAAAGTTGGAATAATTTAGTAACTATGGACAATGAAACTATTTTTAAGAATGCAATAGAAGACTACGTTCAAGATGAATCAAAATTAAGTTTATTTGAAAAAATAAAAGATATAGATTCTTGGGTGTCTCATTATATTAAAGCTGATATTTATTATATTAAAAAGGATTATAAACATGCTCTCGTTGAAATTAATAAATCCCTAGATCAAATTAATAAATTCAAAATAGAATTGAAAGATCCAAATACAGCTTTAGAAAAATTCATGAATGGGGAAAAATTATGTATATATAATATAAATAATGAAAAATTATTATCTAATTTTTATTTCCTTGCTGGTGAGTTGTTCGCAAGAAAAGGAGAAGAAAAAAAATCATTAGAATGCTATCAGAAATATCAGTTTTATTTAAAAACAAAATCAAGTTTTTCTGATAAAAAGTCCATTATTGTTTATTCTTTCAGAAGATTTAATGAATATACATTGGCTGACCTAATAAATAAAGAAATAACTGTATGTCATCCTTCAGAAATGAATGACCCCTTTGATACATTAGTTTTTGAATGGAATAGGAATTTACTGAATATTTGTACCGAAAAAACACATATAGAACCATTCAAAGAATCTTTTGATTATTACAAAATACGCAGTTTTGTTGCCAATCTGGAAACGATGGACGTTGATGACAACATCGTTAGCAAGATATTAATGTGGTCGCATTATGCAGATTCTCATAAAGGTCTATGTCTGAGATATCGATTATCAAAATCTTTCTTTGAAAGCTTCAACGATAAGAAACTGATAAGTCAATGCTTAAGAAAAATTAGCTATGAGCAGAATAATATATCTGTGAATTTAACTAAAATCGGTACAACTCTTGCCTATGCAACAAAATCCCACGTGTGGGAAAAAGAAGATGAGGTAAGACTGATTTACTATAATCCAGATGTCTCTAGCCATTTTTATGGAGTTCCATTAGATTCTGAATCATGTGTAGAAGCTGTGTATTTTGGGATTAAAATGGAAGAAAAGAATAAGAGAACAATAAGGAATACTCTTCGTCGTAAAAAAGTAAAGTATTACGACATGAAAAACGATCCGGATAATGTTTTTAACATAAGGCCTATATTATTAAAATAGAAGGATTAAAAATAACAAAAGAAGTTTATGGGTTCTAGTAATATCTGTTATTTCATTAGGAATTACTATATTTTCTATTTTTATCAAATAATTGTAAGCAATGAGTGAATATTATAATATAAACAATGATTATCCAATGATGAGTACAATAGACCATTTTGTAAAATTATCAAATAAAGACGATTACAAGTATAAATTCATCGAAATAGTTAAACGTATAGAGAATTCAGATTGTGTCTTTTTACAAGATTTGAAGCTATTAGAAAAAGAATTTAAATGTCCTATAATAAAAGCTCTTATAAAAGGTTCAGGTTATTACTTGAATGAAGAAATTAGCAGTGAAAAAGAACTTAACCGATATCTTGGAAATAGATATGGAAAATACAAATCTAAGAAACTGGAATTTGAAATGTTTCGTAAAGCTTTATGTGGTTTATGGTAGGAGTAAAAGTACTATGACAAAATTGTATAATTTAAAATTAACAGACTATATATGAAAGAACTTAAAAATAATAGTGTTTATGGAAGAATTATCTCTAATAGGAAACAAGGAACTGCTCAAGAGAAAGAAAACCGCTTTCTTCTGCTCACGAAAGGTAAATAGCGGAAGCATACTGAAGTGTTATGACTGGGCTACATCGCTTGATAAAGAGTCAGATTGTGTGATCAGTGGCTTTCAGTCGAAAATAGAACGAGATGTATTGCACTTCCTGCTGAAAAAGGATATACCTGTCATCGTGGTTCTTGGCCGAAGAATGTATAAGAAACTACCGGATGAACTTGATGAGGCTTGCAAAAAGGGTAAGGTGCTTATCATATCACTTTCAGACAATCCTCGCAATTCGATAGCAACGGCAGAAATTCGTAATAGGTATATTGTAGACCATGCAGAGAACATTGTATTTGGTTCACTGAACGAAGAGAGTTCGCTGTATCCTATTTATCTGAATGAAAAGGAGAAAAACAATCAAATAAAGTTATTATGAACTAATATAAAAAATGTCCTTTTACATAAATCATAAAAGAGTATTCTTTATAAGTAGCCTTAAATGTGAAATTATTAAAGTGAAATGATAGCTCGTTCTTTTCTGTTCTATTTTTAGTAAGGTTACAAGATAGGGCCAATTACGATTCTTTATTTACAGTATTATGTCATATATCTATTAACTTATTCAATATAAAGATGTTATAGAAATGAATAAAAATAACAAAATATTTGAAAGTTTGGATTGATTGTTTATCTTTGTGCTGAACGAAATATATCATGTAACATTGTGTTTGTTTCTTAGAAGAATTAACCTAAATATAAAATGAAAAAGATATTTTTAATTGCGATGTTATGCATCGGGGGGTTGTTTGCTCAAGCACAAATAAGGCAATTTGCGGATTTTAGTAAAATGAATTTCGGATGTGATGGTAATAGCATAACAGCCGGTAACCAATGGTCTAAAACGGTTGTAGATTTATTGGCATTTGCCACTCATCACAATGTGGCGGTAGGTTCAGCTACATGGGCTTGTCATCCGGATACTCAAGATTATGGGAGTGCCGGTTTTGCAGGTATATCTAATGGATGGCAACCTACAGAAGACAAAGTGGAACTGCAAAAACGTCATAATAATGTGTCTAAAGTGCATATACAGAAATTTATCTCAGAGGTTGATAATGGAACATATCCGGAACCGGATGTTTTCGTCTTTTCGATGGGAACCAATGATACTAATTTGGGAAGTGCCACAGAAGCTTTGGAGGGGAAGACCTTAGATAGTGTAGATGTGAAGACAATGGCAGGTGGAGCTCGTTGGTCCATTCAGACAATTTTGCAACGTTTCCCTAAATGTCGCGTTTTTCTTTGCACACCAATACAAACAGGTGATGTAGAACACAATAAGATAAATTTGAAAAAGATAGAAATTCTACGGGAAATATGCCGTGCTTTATCAGTGCAAGTGATAGATTGTTATTCAAATTCCGGCATTACTGAGAAATTTGAGCAGTCTAAAGGCCATGGCCGATATTTAAGGGATGGATTACATCCCGAAACAGAGGGCCAGCAACTTATGGGAAGATATATCGCAAAAGAAATACGTAATAATTTCTTTTGATTAAATAGAATGTGGATAAAATCATATTAGGTTTAGAAATTAGTATTGCAAAAAGGAGTCTATTGTAATGACAAAATAGATATAGTTAAACGACATAAAAACTCATTATTAATGAGTTCTTATGTCGTTTATTGGTGCCGGGGTACAATCTACACCTTCTGTAAAAACCTTCTTCAGTCTACTGGTACTTACATCTGCATGTTTGCCTTCGGCGATAAATTTGCAACGCAAACCTTTTATGTGCTTACCGGCATTAAATTCGTCGGGCGAAGAAACGGTGTCACTGTCGATAGCTAACTTAAAACGGCCAAAACCATCTAGTACTACTGTTAAGCCGCTTGCCATCTCTAGTTTCATCTGGTTTACCAGGTCTGTAATAACGGCATACACATCTCCCTCGGTAATAGTTCCCGAATGATTTAATTTCTTAGATATCTCTCTGGTGTGAATCTCTCCTAGACTTACTGCTTTGGCATAATAGCGGCCGCTACTCTTGCCCTTCATGTTACTCTTTATTAATCTGTATTTTACTGACATATATGTTTTTTTATGTTTTACAAATGTATGTAATCACTCTCTAAAAATAAAAAAGTTTTTTTAACCTCAACCTCACTTTTTATTGGTAACGTATTGATACATAATATGTTATTGCCAGTGAGGTTTAGTGAGGTTTGAAATTGCTCTCAGCTCTGAAAAATAGACTGTTTGTATCAACAAATCAAGTTGATTTGTTAGACAAAACAACTTGATTGGCTTTACAAAACAAGTTGTTTTGCTTATTCAGAGCATAGCTTTAATTACACAATATGATAGCTAAACTCTTTCAATAAGATAGTTGCTTTTTCCACCGGTAGAGCGGTGCTGAACGAAGTGCATCTCCTTGAGTTGTTTGCCCAACTTCTGCATTGTGCCGATATCATCTTTCAGATTCTTGAACCTGCCCCTAAGAGTTAGAAGAACCTCTGCTATACCAAGCCATTCACCATTTCTTTCATCATTGGTAGGCTTGAAAAAGGTGGAGACCATTGTGCTCAGACCGTTCTCCATTTCGAAATCTTTGTTCTGCTTCATGATGATGGCAGTCTCCTTATCATCAAACCAGTATCTTGCGCCGGCGTTTATCTCTGCTATTGCCTGCGCATACAGTTGGTCGTGCTCGATAGACGACTTGAAATCGATAAGGCCATCCACTGTTATACAGATAAAACGTCTGCTTCCGGTTGGGTCGCTAAGCGGTGATGGATTGTTTGTTGTACCTATAAAACTGGCATAGCGGCGCAATTCCTCGATAGCCATGCCATAAGGACGGCGTGTCTTAACCGACGACTTCTGCAATAAATACTTTAGAATAGCCTGCCTGCGTGTAGACAATTGGTCGAATTCATCTATATTGATAAGTGCGAAACGGGTTAGAGCCAAGTCGGCAGATTGTTCGTTCTTGAAGTCAATACGGTCGTAATAGTAACTGTCGAGCGACGGTGGCAGTATGCGACGGCAGAATGATGATTTTCCACAACCCTGTGCTCCTATAAGAAGAGGTGTGTATGCATTACCGTGTATCAAGTCTTTGCCCATCCAATGAGCCACCATAGACAGCATCCACACATGAAAGTTGTGTGCCCAGTCCTTATTATCAGTTGGCACCCTTTGGGCAAGCTCCTCGATACGATCTTCGCCGTCCCATGCAGGCAGACGTTCCAGATAATCATTGATCGGATCAAATTCAGGTATCATGTCAGAGTCGATATATCTTCTGACGTCCTTGTCCCATGATTTCAGGCCGGCTAGCAAAGCCTCCTGAGTCATTGAGTTTATCGCATATTGGGTAAGAGGCACAAATGCACGGTCTTGACCATCCCGTACACGGTATTCCACTACACCTGTGAGCACATTGCGTCTCATCTGCCAGCGATCTTCCATAAAAGCCTTTGTTTTAAGGGTGAGCAGCATTTCGGGTGATAGATGCTTGAATGGCATTCCTTTCACGATATCCTTGAGATAAGCGTTATCGAAAACCATCCTTACATACATTTCGTCAGACCCTAGTGCCGGATTGCCGAGAGTGCGGGATATGCACATCTCCTTGGGTAATCCGTCCTCGTGACACAAATAGGCGAGCCGGCGGATAATACCTTCTGTGCTCTCATCGGGTGATTTATCAAGATTTGCCTCTATGGCTTGTGATAGATAATTCTCATACTGAATCCGCTGAGTATGCCTAAGGTCGAATCCCGGTAGAACCTGTTCGCTATCCTTAGTTAGCTCCATCTTTTTTATCTCTTCATCTTCAGCGTCGATATTGACGACCGCAAAGTCTAAGCTGTCGGGGTTGTAGTAAATTTCAGGGTCGGCACTCATCTTGCATCCCGATGCCAGTGTAGGAATATTCATATCTACAGATGTGCCCAACTGTGCTTGATAGTATTTCACAGCCATGGAGTATGCTCTTTTGATCAGTCTCTCTACATCAGAAGGCTCCATCTCTTCAATGTTCTTATCGCTTTTGGCCCCGCATACAATCTCAAGAGATCTGCCGTCGGCACCTATAAACGCCATTCTTGTTTGTGGTAGTTGCCCGGCAAGTTTACGTAGATATGCTACCTCTTTATATTCTACCAGATGGCTGATTTCAATAAGAAACAAAGGATTAGCTTTTCTTATCATTGTCTGCCCTTTGAGATTAAAATATTCTGCAGAGAAATACACTGACGGTAAATTATCCTCTGTAGCAAGGCAGACAGGTGTGCTGTTTATAATTTTAATATTAGAAAGAGTGGGGGACATATTGCGAAACGTGTTGACCTCATAAGTCAGTTCCATATTGCGAATCATCCTAACTATCTCATCTTGTTCTATACACTTCAACGTACGTCGATTATTCTTTATACTCGTTAAGGTAAATTTCATATTTAATAAATTTCTATTATACCAATTTTTTTGTTTTGGGTCTACAAAGGTAATAAAAATAGCCCAAATAAAAAACATCAGCTAAAAGTAATGGTTGATTGGCAAAAAGTGTAGTGAGGTTTGAAAAACAAACCTCACTGTATATAATACTTTGGTAATGAATACGTTATGCAGAATTAGTGAGGTTGAGGTTAGAAAAAGTTTTTTTTGCCAGAGGTATTTTCCATGGCAGCTCTGGAAAAATAGATTTTTTACACCTTATATATAATATATTAAAATTCAATCTTTATTGTTTATCTTCAGTATATTTCTTTTTTAGCGTTGATTCTTGTATTACTACTGCTTTTTTGTTATCTATTATATTCTTTGATCACACAGTCGTTGTGTCTTATTTACTCGAAAAACATGCTTAATATCATAAATATGTAAAATAACTGGAAAATTTCAGGATAAAATAGAAAAAAAGCGTAGAAATATTTGGAGGGAAAGAATATTTGCATTACTTTTGCATCCGCTTTCGCTTTAAAACGAAGGCAAAAAGAAAGAGTTCTTTGAAAAGATTTACATAGACAGAGAAGTAGTACAAGAAGCGAGTGCTGGTATTGATATATTGGTACTCGGGTAACAAAAAGAAACGAACCGTCATTTATAATGAATAGGTGCTTTTAGACTTGAATTACGGAGAAGCGTTCTGAAACAGAGACAACTTTACGGATTGTGTAGGACAGTAATGTCCGAGACAAGAAGTAGAAACAATATTTTACAATGGAGAGTTTGATCCTGGCTCAGGATGAACGCTAGCTACAGGCTTAACACATGCAAGTCGCGGGGTAACATTGATCTAGCTTGCTAGATCAGATGACGACCGGCGCACGGGTGAGTAACGCGTATCCAACCTGCCTTTTACCACGGGATAGCCCCTCGAAAGAGGGAGTAATACCGTATGAGGTCACGTGACGACATCAGAACGTGACGAAAGGCTTAGCGGTAAAAGATGGGGATGCGTCTGATTAGGCAGTTGGCGGGGTAACGGCCCACCAAACCGACGATCAGTAGGGGTTCTGAGAGGAAGGTCCCCCACATTGGAACTGAGACACGGTCCAAACTCCTACGGGAGGCAGCAGTGAGGAATATTGGTCAATGGTCGCAAGACTGAACCAGCCAAGTAGCGTGAGGGAAGACTGCCCTATGGGTTGTAAACCTCTTTTATCTGGGAATAAAGTGAGCCACGTGTGGCTTATTGCAGGTACCAGAAGAATAAGGACCGGCTAATTCCGTGCCAGCAGCCGCGGTAATACGGAAGGTCCAGGCGTTATCCGGATTTATTGGGTTTAAAGGGAGCGTAGGCCGCTTGGTAAGCGGGCAGTGAAATGCAGAGGCTCAACCTCTGACTTGCTGTTCGAACTGCCAGGCTTGAGTACGCACGAGGTAGGCGGAATTTGTGGTGTAGCGGTGAAATGCTTAGATATCACAAAGAACTCCAATTGCGAAGGCAGCTTACCGGAGCGCAACTGACGCTGAAGCTCGAAAGTGCGGGTATCGAACAGGATTAGATACCCTGGTAGTCCGCACGGTAAACGATGGATGCCCGCTGTTGGCCCATGTGGTCAGCGGCCAAGCGAAAGCGTTAAGCATCCCACCTGGGGAGTACGCCGGCAACGGTGAAACTCAAAGGAATTGACGGGGGCCCGCACAAGCGGAGGAACATGTGGTTTAATTCGATGATACGCGAGGAACCTTACCCGGGCTTGAATTGCAGACGAACGCGGCAGAGATGCCAAGGCCCTTCGGGGCGTCTGTGAAGGTGCTGCATGGTTGTCGTCAGCTCGTGCCGTGAGGTGTCGGCTTAAGTGCCATAACGAGCGCAACCCCTTTCCTTAGTTGCCATCAGGTTAAGCTGGGCACTCTGGGGATACTGCCACCGTAAGGTGTGAGGAAGGTGGGGATGACGTCAAATCAGCACGGCCCTTACGTCCGGGGCGACACACGTGTTACAATGGCGCGTACAGAGTGATGGCCGCCGGCAACGTCGGTCGAATCTATAAAACGCGCCTCAGTTCGGACTGGAGTCTGAAACCCGACTCCACGAAGCTGGATTCGCTAGTAATCGCGCATCAGCCATGGCGCGGTGAATACGTTCCCGGGCCTTGTACACACCGCCCGTCAAGCCATGAAAGCCGGGGGCGCCTGAAGTCCGTGACCGCAAGGGTCGGCCTAGGGTGAAACCGGTGATTGGGGCTAAGTCGTAACAAGGTAGCCGTACCGGAAGGTGCGGCTGGAACACCTCCTTTCTGGAGACGTTTCTCATACAACGTTATGCAAGACGAGAGGCACCATAAAAGTAAGAATAAAGAGGCGAGTGGATATAGTTATCCTTTTAGCTTCTTGTACACGGAACTGTTTATAAAATATAGAGGAAAAGGAAGCCGGGCGGACAAGCCCCTAAGGCTTGAACGATAAAACCGGGATAGAGTCCTATAGCTCAGTTGGTTAGAGCGCCACACTGATAATGTGGAGGTCGGCAGTTCAAGTCTGCCTGGGACTACAAGGCCCAGGACGTATATATACAACATACGGGGGATTAGCTCAGCTGGCTAGAGCACCTGCTTTGCAAGCAGGGGGTCAACGGTTCGAATCCGTTATTCTCCACACTCGGGAACAGTCCGCAAGGATTTAAAGAGTTCCCAAACGATCTTTGACATATTGGTACATGAAACTGTAAGTAAGACTTTTAAGTAAAGAAAAGAGAGCAATCTCAAGATACAGCTGAAAGTATGAGCTACTCATCCGGTCTCTCAAGAGCCGGATAGTAAGAAAGAAAGTAAATAAGGGCGCAGGGCGGATGCCTTGGCTCACGGAGGCGATGAAGGACGTGATAAGCTGCGATAAGCTTCGGGTAGGTGCAAATAACCGTTAATCCGAAGATTTCCGAATGGGACAACCCGGCAGTCTGAAGGACTGTCATTTGGACTTATGTCCAAAGGCGAACGCAGGGAACTGAAACATCTTAGTACCTGCAGGAAGAGAAAATAAACTAATGATTCCCCTAGTAGTGGCGAGCGAACGGGGAAGAGCCCAAACCGTTTTTGTGGTAACGCAAGAGCGGTGTTGTAGGACCGCGACATCGGACCTTAGAATCGATCGGAACGTTCTGGAAAGAACGGCCATAGATGGTGAAAGCCCAGTATGAGAAGACGATAAGGCCGTAGCGAGCTCCTGAGTAACGCGGAACACGAGAAATTCTGCGCGAATCCACCGGGACCATCCGGTAAGGCTAAATACTCCCGTGAGACCGATAGTGAACCAGTACCGTGAGGGAAAGGTGAAAAGCACTTCGATTAGAAGGGTGAAAGAGATCCTGAAACCCTGCGCCTACAAGCGGTCGGAGCCGAGCAATCGGTGACGGCGTGCCTTTTGCATAATGAACCTACGAGTTGCCGTCGCCGGCAAGGTTAAGGATGAAGACATCCCGAGCCATAGTGAAAGCGAGCCTGAATAGGGCGCTGAGTCGGCGGAGGCAGACGCGAAACCAAGTGATCTACACTTGACCAGGATGAAGTCCGGGTAACACCGGATGGAGGTCCGCACCAATAAGCGTTGAAAAGCTTCTGGATGAGTTGAGTGTAGGAGTGAAAGGCCAATCAAACTTGGAGATAGCTCGTACTCCCCGAAATGCATTTAGGTGCAGCGTGGCACGATCCCGTAGAGAGGTAGAGCGACCGATAGGATGAGAGGGCTTCACCGCCTATCAAGTCCTGACGAACTCCGAATGCTCTACGGCCGCAGTGTCGCAGTAAGGGCGCGGGTGCTAAGGTCCGTGCCCGAGAGGAGAAGAATCCTGACCGCCGTCTAAGGCCCCGGAATTCTGCCTGAGTTAGTCTAACGAAGTCTGGTCCCTGTGACAGCTAGGATGTTGGCTTGGAAGCAGCCATTCATTCAAAGAGTGCGTAACAGCTCACTAGTCGAGGGTCCGGGCATGGATAATAATCGGGTATAAGGCAGATGCCGAAGACGCGGGATAGTAATAATAAAAGTATCGGTAGGGGAGCATTCCAGTCTGCGTTGAATCCGGGGGATAACCCCCGGTGGAGCGTCTGGAAAAGCAAATGTAGGTATAAGTAACGATTAGGGGGGTGAGATCCCCCCCCGCCATAAGACTAAGGTTTCCCGGGCAACGTCAATCGGCCCGGGGTTAGTCGGGTCCTAAGTCTAAGCCGAACGGCGAGGGCGATGGCAGACACGGTTAATATTCCGTGACTAGCGTACGGAGTGAAGCGGGGACGGAGCAGTGAAACCACCGCGCGCAGACGGAATTGCGCGTTGAAGGGTGTAGGAGTTGATTGACGGAGGCAAATCCCCGTCAAGATCCGAACCTGATAGTACGGCTGTCCCTTCGGGGAAGGCTGATAGTGTGGGTAAACATACTTCCTAGAAAATCCGCTAAACTTAATCCGTACGGTACCCGTACCGCAAACGGACACACGTAGTCGGGTAGAACATACTAAGGCGTTGAGAGATTCATGGTTAAGGAACTAGGCAAATTAACCCCGTAACTTCGGGATAAGGGGTCCTCTCCTCCGGGAGAGGCGCAGAGAATAGGTCCAGGCAACTGTTTAACAAAAACACAGGGCTGTGCGAATTCGAAAGACGAAGTATACAGCCTGACACCTGCCCGGTGCCGGAAGGTTAAGAGGAGATGTCATCCTTCGGGAGAAGCATTGAATTGAAGCCCCGGTAAACGGCGGCCGTAACTATAACGGTCCTAAGGTAGCGAAATTCCTTGTCGGGTAAGTTCCGACCTGCACGAATGGTGTAATGATCCGGACGCTGTCTCAACCATGAGCTCAGTGAAATTGTAGTATCGGTGAAGATGCCGATTACCCGCGATGGGACGAAAAGACCCCGTGAACCTTTACTATAGCTTAGCATTGACTTTGGTCATCCGATGTGTAGGATAGGCCGGAGGCTTCGAAGCGCAGGCGCCAGCCTGTGTGGAGCCATCCTTGAAATACGGCCCTTTGGCTGTCTGAAGTCTAACTCGTATAACGAGGACATTGTTTGGTGGGTAGTTTGACTGGGGTGGTCGCCTCCAAAAGCGTAACGGAGGCTTCCAAAGGTGCCCTCGGACCGATTGGTAACCGGTCTCATAGAGTGCAATGGCATAAGGGCGCTTGACTGGGAGGGAGACATCCCGAGCAGGCAGGAAACTGGGGCATAGTGATCCGGCGGATCCGTATGGAAGGTCCGTCGCTCAAAGGATAAAAGGTACTCCGGGGATAACAGGCTGATCCCCCCCAAGAGCTCATATCGACGGGGTGGTTTGGCACCTCGATGTCGGCTCGTCACATCCTGGGGCTGGAGAAGGTCCCAAGGGTTGGGCTGTTCGCCCATTAAAGTGGCACGCGAGCTGGGTTCAGAACGTCGTGAGACAGTTCGGTCTCTATCTATCGTGGGCGTGGGAGTTTTGCGTGGTGCCGTCACTAGTACGAGAGGACCGTGATGGACAGACCTCCGGTGAACCGGTTGTGCCGCCAGGCGCACCGCCGGGTATCCGAGTCTGGGAAGGATAAGCGCTGAAAGCATCTAAGTGCGAAGCCAGCCACAAGATGAGAACTCCACATAAGGGTCGTCATAGACTATGACGTTGATAGGGTGTAGGTGTAAAGGCGGTGACGCCAAAGCCGAGCACTACTAATTGCCCGAAACTTCCTTTTAGAGTCATAATTTCAGATGTATCTGCTTTTTTTTGCAGGAGAAATACGATAAGGTTATCATGTACCGAAAAAGTCAAACCCAATATCAGGTGGTTATTGCGGCGGGGTCCCACCTCTTCCCATTCCGAACAGAGAAGTTAAGCCCGCCTGCGCCGATGGTACTGCAATGCAATGCGGGAGAGTAGGTGGCTGCCTTTTTTTAAAATTAAGCCTCGAAACGATTATGTTTCGAGGCTTTTTTTGTATATATATGTTTGTCTTCTAGCAAGACTGAAATGTGATTCCCAGTTCTTACTATTTGTGAAAAGTAAGATTACCGGGTATCTTTTGCCATTTTCCTCTCACCGGAAATTTCAATGTACTGCCTTCTTCTTTATTAAGAGTATAGGTATTATCATTGTTAAGTTTTAGTGTGCATGTAAGATCTTCGCTTCCATAATTATTTACCAGGGTTATTTTTGCTGTCTTGCTGTCTATAATTTTTGCTGTTGCAATTGCCCATACTTGTGTACATTGTAGTGAACCAACATAACCGGCTAATTTTCCTAGTATTTCCTGATCGGGGACAAGTATATCCTGAGAATACAAATTCATATTTATGTATATTTTGTGTTCATCATTGTATATTTTGCATTTGAAAGTTGTACTGTCTTGTGCGAACAAATTGAAGGAACTAATTAGTAGTAAACTTAGTATAAATAACTTTTTCATTTTCATTTTATTTTGTTTCTGCAAATATAAATAATTTACATCATTAAATGGGCATATTTAAGAAAAATAATCTATTATGAATTTGTTTTTTAGAAAAATAATAGTATATTTGCGCTAATTATTAAGCAAATTTTACATAGAGAGAGATGTCGAAACCTGACTATATATTAGAATCAAGTTGGGAAGTCTGTAACAAAGTTGGAGGAATATATACAGTACTTTCTACTCGTGCAAAAACATTACAAGATGTGATGAATGATAAGATTATTTTTATAGGTCCAGATATATGGATCGGTAATGATAATCCGTATTTTATTGAAGATAGTAATATCTTTAGTGAGTGGAGAAAAAAGGCTTTATCGTCTGGATTAAACATACGAATAGGCCGATGGGACATACCCGGTTATCCAATATCCATTCTGGTTGATTTCAAACCTTATTTTAAAATCAAAGATGAAATATATGGTTGGTTATGGGATAATTATCAAGTGGATAGTCTCCATGCTTATGGTGATTACGATGAAGCTTCAATGTTCTCGTATGCAGCTGCTTTGGTGGTAGAAAGTTTTTACAAATATAATATAAGTGAACCTTCAAAAGTTATATACCATGGAAATGAATGGATGACTGGTTTAGGTCTTCTTTATATCAATAATAAGTTGCCGCAGGTAGGAACAATATTTACAACACATGCTACTAGTATAGGCAGAAGCATTGCCGGTAATAATAAACCGTTGTATGATTATTTGTATGCGTATAATGGTGATCAGATGGCTCAAGAGCTTAATATGCAAAGTAAGCATTCGATAGAAAAACAGACTGCAAAGTATGTGGATTGCTTTACAACAGTGAGCGATATTACAGCCAATGAGTGCAAAGAACTACTGGATAAGCCTGTCGATGTTGTAATTCCAAATGGATTTGACAATAATTTTATACCAAAATCGGCAAGCTTTATAAAGAAAAGGAATACAGCAAGAAAGAAAATGCTTGATGTGGCAAATGCTTTGTTAGGAACTGATTTAGATGATTCTACTTTGTTAGTATCTACAAGCGGAAGATATGAATTCAGGAATAAAGGCATCGATGTATATATAGAAGCGATGAACAGGTTATTGAAAGATGACTCATTGACAAGAAATGTGTTAGCTTTTATTGAAGTTCCGGGATGGGTGGCAGAACCTCGCCAAGACTTAATTGAAAGATTAAAAAATGGGGGAGAATATGATACTCCTCTAGAAAATCCGGTGCTGACTCACTGGTTGCATCAAATGGATGAAGATAGAGTGATGTCTATGTTTAATTATCTTGACATTAGGAACAGACAGAACGATAAAGTGAAATTCATATTTGTACCATGCTATCTTACCGGTAATGATGGTATTATGAATATTCCATATTATGATCTTGTTTTAGGATATGACTTATGTATCTATCCATCGTATTATGAGCCATGGGGTTATACACCTTTAGAGTCGATAGCATTCAAAGTTCCATGTATTACGACCGATTTATCTGGGTTTGGCTTATGGGCAAATACAGAAAAAGGCGGGTATAGTGAAATAGCAGATGGAGTAAAAGTGATACATCGCACCGACTATAATTACTCTGAAGTGGCTGATGAAATTAAAAAAGCTGTTGTCGAATATTCTAATTTTGATGATACAGCAGTAAAAAAAGCACGAGGAAACGCAGAAAAGTTATCAAAGAAAGCATTGTGGAGCAGTTTTATAAAGTATTATTATGAAGCATATGATATTGCTCTTGAGAAGACATTACAAAGAAACATAAACAAATAATATTTTTATTATTCAAATTTGATAGGTTATGAAAATTAAATCAGATTATGCTAATACTCCAAAGTGGAGAGAAACGATGGTGAAGTCAACGCTTCCTAAGCAACTTGAATGTTTGGATGAATTGGCACATAATATGTGGTGGTCTTGGAATTATGAAGCAAGAGATCTCTTTGCAATTCTAGATGCTGAACTTTTTGAGGAAGTTGGACAGAATCCAGTACTTCTGTTAGAGAGGTTGAGCTACGAAAGGAAAGAAGAAATCGTTAAAGATAAGTCTTTAATGAAAAAGGTAATGGATGTATACAGCTCTTTCCGTGAATATATGGATGAAGCTCCTAATGAAGAACGCCCATCAGTTGCCTATTTCAGTATGGAGTATGGTCTGAATCAGGTTCTGAAAATTTATTCGGGTGGCCTAGGCATGCTTGCAGGTGATTACCTTAAAGAGGCATCAGACAGCAATGTAAATCTCTGTGCTGTAGGTTTCTTGTATAGATATGGCTATTTTACTCAGACATTGAATATGGAAGGGCAGCAGATTGCTAAATACGAAGCCCAGAATTTCAATTCATTGCCTATTGAGCGAGAGCTTAACGAAGATGGTACACAAGTAGTGGTAGATGTACCTTACGTTAATTATCAGGTTCATGCATATGTATGGAGAGTTAATGTTGGTCGTATCAAATTGTATCTACTTGATACAGATAATGATATGAACTCTGAGTTCGATAGACCAATCACTCATTCACTGTATGGTGGAGATTGGGAAAACCGCCTTAAGCAAGAGATCTTGTTAGGCATAGGTGGTATTCTGACATTAAAGAAACTTGGAATAAAAAAAGATATTTATCATTGCAATGAAGGTCATGCAGCACTTTGCAATCTGCAACGTCTTTGCGACTATGTAGACAGTGGACTATCATTTAACCAGTCAATGGAACTAGTTCGTGCATCAGGTTTGTATACAGTACATACACCTGTACCTGCAGGACATGACTATTTTGATGAAGCGTTGTTTGGTAAATATATGAGAAACTATCCTGATAAACTAGGAATAACCTGGGATGAGTTTATAGGTATGGGACGTCAAAATCCTGATGATCATTCAGAGAGATTCTGCATGTCAATCTTTGCATGTAACACATGTCAAGAGGTTAATGGAGTAAGTAAATTACACGGTTGGGTTAGTCAGAAGATGTTTGCTCCAATATGGAATGGATATTATCCGGAAGAAAATCACGTAGGTTACGTTACCAATGGCGTTCACTTCCCAACATGGGCTGCTACCGAATGGAGAAAACTCTATACACAAGCATTTGATGAATCATTTATGAGTGATCAGAGTAATCAAAAGATATGGGAAGCTATCTATAATGTTCCGGATAATGAAATATGGGATACCCGTATGGCTTTGAAGAAAAAACTTGTAGATTACATAAGAGACAAGTTCCGCGAATCATGGTTGAAAAATCAAGGCGACCCATCTCGTGTTGTCTCAATTTTGGACAAGATCACACCTAATGCCCTCATTATAGGTTTCTGCCGTCGTTTTGCTACATATAAGCGTGCTCATTTGCTCTTTACAGATTTGGATAGACTCTCAAAGATCGTAAATGATCCTGAACGTCCTGTTCAGTTCCTGTTTTCAGGAAAGGCTCATCCGGCTGATGGCGCAGGTCAAGGACTGATTAAAAAAATATTTGAGATAAGTCAGCGTCCTGAATTCCTGGGTAAGATTATTTTCTTGGAGGATTATGATATGCAGCTAGCCCGCCGTCTTGTTTCGGGTGTTGATATTTGGATGAATACTCCGACCCGTCCTCTTGAAGCATCTGGTACATCAGGTGAAAAAGCTGAGATGAATGGCGTTGTAAATTTATCAGTACTTGATGGATGGTGGCTTGAAGGATATAGAGAAGGAGCAGGATGGGCTCTTACAGAGAAGCGAACTTATCAGAATCAAGCATATCAAGATCAACTTGATGCCGCTACAATATATGGATTATTGGAGAACGAAATAGTACCATTATATTACAACACATGTAATAAGGGATATAGCGAAGGCTGGGTTAAAGTCGTTAAGAACTCAATTGCACAGATCGCTCCACACTATACGATGAAGCGCCAGTTGGATGATTATTATGACAAATTCTACATTAAAGAAGCAAAACGTTTCAAGAAAATATCTGAAAATGATAATCGTTTAGCTAAAGAAATAGCACTTTGGAAGGAATCTGTTGCAGAGCGTTGGGATAGTATCCGCGTTGTGTCTCAAGAGACTAATATTCCATCCGGAGGTATGCTGACAGGTCATGAATATACCCTAAAGTATGTTATAGACGAACAAGGTTTGAATGATGCCGTAGGTTTGGAAATCGTAGCAGTTAGAGCAGATTCAACAGGAGAAGAGCATGTGTTCAATGTACGTCAATTGAATATGGTAGGTCATGAAGGCAATAACTATACTTTCGAAGGTAAGATAGAACCGGATGGAGCAGGCTCTTATAAGAGTTGTGTAAGAATGTATCCAAAAAATGATCTTCTTCCACACCGTCAGGATTTCTGCTATGTCAAATGGTTAGACTAAAATAGAATGAACAAAAAACGTGTCTGAAAATTCAGACACGTTTTTTATTTAGTATATAAAGTATTACACTAAATATTGAGAACTTATACTTTCATTATTTACCACTCTGATGATTGTTTCAGCAAACATATCTGCAACAGATAGTTGTTTAACCTTTGCACATCTGTTAGAATATGGGATAGAATCAGTAAATACTATTTCTTCCAATGCAGAATCCTGAACACGCTCGCTAGCAGGACCGCTCATTACACAGTGAGATGCACAAGCCCTGACAGTAAGAGCACCGGCTTTCTTCATGATATCAGCAGCTTTTGTTATTGTGCCGGCTGTATCTACCATGTCATCTATTATTATAACATTCTTTCCGCTTACATCACCAATAATCAGCATGCTGTCTACAACGTTGGCACGAGCACGGGTCTTATTACATAAAACTAATGGGCAACCTAAGTATTTAGCGTAAGTGTTTGCACGTTTAGAACCACCAACGTCAGGAGAAGCGATAACCAAATCTTTAAGTTTAAGACTCTGAAGATAAGGAAGGATTACACCAGAAGCATAAAGGTGGTCAACAGGAACATTAAAGAAACCTTGAATCTGATCAGCATGTAAATCCATTGTGATAAGACGGTCTATACCGGCTGCACTAAGCAAGTCGGCTACAAGTTTAGCACCGATACTAACTCTTGGTTTGTCCTTTCTATCCTGGCGTGCCCATCCGAAGTATGGGATTACAGCTATGATACTTCTTGCTGAAGCACGTTTAGCCGCATCAATCATAAGTAACAGCTCCATAAGATTGTCTGAGTTTGGGAACGTACTTTGTACAAGAAATACATCACGACCACGGATAGATTCCTCATAAGATACAGCAAATTCACCATCAGAGAACTTTGTAATCAGAAGCTTGCCAAGGGGGCATTTCAAGCTTTGACAGATTTTTTCTGCTAGGTATCTCGAGTTGGTCCCGGAAAATACCATAAAAGAGTTTTGTTCACTCATTGTTATTGTTAGTTTATGTTATGTTAATACTTTAAACTTGAATTATCAACCTATTGCTTTTCTCAATTTCTCGAAATGAGATATTATCTCTTTATAGTTCATCCCATTGTGGATATCAAATTTGTTCCATAAATCTCCACAAACTACAACACCTCCGAATCCAAGGTCCTTAGCTATTTTGATATTATCAATATCAATACCTCCTAAAGCATAGACCCTTTTGTCAATAAGTCCATTTTTGGCAGCATCCTTAAGCTCGTTCATTGTGAAATTAGCCTTTTCGTCTTTGAATTCTATGCAATCGAATATATTTTTAAGAAAAATATAATCGGATTTCTTTTTAGTCTCCTTAATACTGTCAATAGAAAGGCAAGTTCTACTGATGTTTCCTTTGTAATTCTCTGGATTGGGGGCATTAGGGTCGTCAATGTGAATACCCTTTAATCCATATTCGCTTTTCAGATAATAATGATCATGAACCGTTATCTTATTATAGCAGTCGTCAGGCAAAAGTGATAATAGCCTTTCCGAGTATATCGGTGCCGCGCCAGATTTGTATAAATGTAGGTTTTCCAGACCTTCATCAAACATGGCTGAAAGTATTTTGTCTTCTTCCACAAAAAATGTGGATTTAGTCATTATAATAAGTTTCATTATATGTATAGTCCCTTTTCAGGATGCAAATGTAGTAATTTTATGCTAATAATGCAATTTAACGGTGATAAAAAGTTATCTTTGTACTCTAAAAACGTAATTTGATTTTAAATGAAAGTAGATAAATTGAACTTTTCCGGTTTAAATCGACCAATGTATGTGTTAGAAGAAAACAAGCTGATACACAATCTAAGTGTGATTCGTGATGTGGCTGATAAGTCAGGGATTGAGATAATTCTTGCCTTTAAAGCATATGCATTATGGAAAACATTTCCTATCATTCGCCGGTATATAAATGCAACGACAGCAAGTTCTCTATACGAAGCACGACTTGCCAAAGAGGAATTTGGCAATAAGGCGCATACTTTCTCACCGGCATATACTGATTATGAGATAGCTGATATTGCAGCATGTTCCAGTCATATTACATTCAATTCACTAAATCAGTTTAATAATTATAATAAGGTGGTACGTTCGGTAAACCCGGATATAAGTTGCGGAATCAGAATCAATCCTGAATATTCGGAAGTTGAAACAGAACTATATAATCCATGTGCTCCCGGCACAAGATTCGGTATTACTGCAGATAAGTTACCTGAAGAGTTGCCCGAAGGCATAGATGGATTTCATTGTCACTGTCATTGTGAGAGTGGGGCAGATGTATTCCAACGTACATTATCTCATATAGAGGAGAAATTCGCAAAGTGGTTCCCTCAGTTGAAATGGATAAACTTTGGTGGTGGTCACCTTATTACAAGAAAAGACTATGACATCTCTCTTCTTATTCAGATGATGCAAGATTTCCATAAAAGATATCCGTCATTAAAGATCATCCTGGAACCGGGAAGCGCTTTTGGTTGGCAGACAGGACCTTTAGTATCACAGGTCGTGGATATTGTAGAAGACCATGGGATAAAAACAGCCATCCTGAATGTTAGTTTTACATGTCATATGCCCGATTGTCTGGAAATGCCATACCAGCCTACTGTAAGAGGAGCCGAGACATTGCCCTTAGATACCCCTATTGGAGATGGTAATATATATAGATTAGGTGGTAATAGTTGTCTGTCAGGCGACTTTATGGGTTCATGGAAATTTGAAGCCCCATTAAAGGCAGGCGATAACATCATATTTGAAGACATGCTTCATTATACAACAGTGAAGACATCAATGTTTAATGGAATAACCCATCCATCAATAGGCTTATTGCATGCCGATGGAGAACTTGAAATCCTGCGTGAATACAGTTATGAAGACTATAAAAAAAGGATGGATTGATTACTTTAGACATATTTTTTTCATTTTTTTTATGCCAAATATTTGTGAAATCGAAAAAATATATTACCTTTGCACTCGCATTTGGAGAAATGCTCCTTATTAATAAGGATTCTAATGCGGAAATAGCTCAGTTGGTAGAGCACGACCTTGCCAAGGTCGGGGTCGCGGGTCCGAGTCCCGTTTTCCGCTCACATTTTGAATAAAGGTAAGGGATTTTTATCTCAAGCCCAGGTGGCGGAATTGGTAGACGCGCACGTTTCAGGTGCGTGTGTCGTAAGACGTGCAGGTTCGAGTCCTGTTCTGGGCACATATTTATTTAAAATGGCACATGTTGGAGAGGTGGCGGAATTGGTAGACGCGCTACTTTGAGGGGGTAGTGAAAATTTTTCGTGGGAGTTCGAGTCTCCTCCTCTTCACACATTTTTATTTTCTTGCGGAAATAGCTCAGTTGGTAGAGCACGACCTTGCCAAGGTCGGGGTCGCGGGTCCGAGTCCCGTTTTCCGCTCTTTTTTTGGAAAAATACAAATCAATGAATTTATATATAAGATATTTTGATAAAGAGACATTAGTCAATAATGTCGAACAAGCGATAGACTTTATTGGATCGATTCCCGAAATAGGGATGAACCCGGAACTTGAGGCAGATATAAGGGAATATGCAGATAGTAATGTATATTATCCTAAGAGATATAAGATAAGACCGAGGGTTTATTTTATTATTATCAAAACGGAGGCTGCAACAATGATTGATTTTAAAGAAAAAAGAGCCGTTCATCAGGTTTCTCCGGTAGAGAAGCGTGAGTTGACATCCCCTTCTATTGTCCGCTTAAGTGAGTCGGCTTTAGGATGGTATGAAGGTGACATCCTCTTCAAGAGAGTGATGCAAGTCCCCGGAACAGGAAAGTTTCAATATTTTGATACTCGTTTTGTTGCAGACTGTAAAGCTGAATCAGGCATTGATTGCTATAATCGTATTGTTGAATATCTTCGTAGCAGAGTAGATGACCGCAGTCAGTTCCCTTCAGCAAAAGGCAAGAATTTTAAGTTTCATTTTTTAGGTCAATGCAAGTGATATGAATAAAGTAATGCTTATTGGAAATGTGGGAGCAGATCCTGACGTCCGCTATGTGGATAGTGATGTAGCTGTAGCAAGTGTTCGTCTGGCTACAACGGAGAGAGGATATACTATGCCGAATGGCACTGTCGTTCCAGACCGTACAGACTGGCATAATCTTGTCTTGTGGCGTGGTCTTGCTAAAGTCGTTGAACAGTATGTGCACAAAGGCGACAAACTATATGTTGAAGGCAAACTGCACACCAGAAGCTATGACGATAAGCAAGGAATAAAAAGATATGTTACAGAGGTTTATGTAGATAATATGGAGATGCTTACATCAAAGAGCTCTTCTGCCAATGCGCATCCCGCCGGAGAAAATCTACATGAGTCTAATAAGCCTTCTTCTGCTGCCGAAAATGCAGAAAGTGGAGAAGTTCCGTTTTAAATTAGAAAATAATAATTGGATATACAACCTTTGATTGATGCCCTGCGCGAAGTGTCGTTTAGACAACCTTCCACAGGCGTAGTAATAACAGCAGTAATAACTGTTATATTGATTATGATATCCGCATTTGCGAGTGGTTCCGAGATAGCTTTCTTTTCTTTGTCACCAAAAGATATAGATGATTTGAATCCTGAAAAGAATGAAAGTGATGCTATGATAACCAAGTTGCGTGAAGATTCGGAGCGTACACTTGCAACAATTCTTATTACCAATAATTTTGTCAATGTTACTATAATTATGCTTTGTAATTATATATTTTCAAGCATGATAAATTTTGGAAATTCTCATTGGTTGCAGTTTATCTGTATAACAATCCTTCTTACTTTTATTCTTCTTCTGTTTGGTGAGATAATGCCTAAGGTATACTGTGCCCAGAACCCTTTGCGTTTTTGTCGCAAGGCTGTTAACGGTATCATGTTTTTGCGAAACTTATTTTGGCCTATGGAGACAATCTTATTGCGTAGCGGTATATTGGCTCAGAAAGTCGTGCAACGAGAAAATCATATCTTAAGTGTAGATGATCTGGAACAGGCGCTTGAGCTAACAGACAAAAATGACATAAAAAATGAACAGAACCTGCTTCAAGGTATTATAAGATTTGGTGATGAGACAGCCAAAGAGATAATGACGTCAAGACAAGACGTTGTTGACCTTGACTTTAAGTGTTCTTTTGATGAAGTATTGAAAAGCATCGTAGACAATAACTACAGTCGTATACCTGTATATCAGGACAATACAGATAATATTAAAGGTATTCTATACATTAAAGATTTATTACCACACCTAAACAAACCATCTAATTTCGAGTGGCAGTTATTGATCAGACCTCCGTATTTTGTGCCTGAAACTAAAAAGATTGATGATTTGCTGCGTGAGTTTCAGGAGAATAAAGTGCATATCTCTATTGTCGTGGACGAATTTGGCGGTACCAGTGGTATTGTTACTCTTGAAGACATTCTTGAAGAGATAGTAGGAGAGATTAATGACGAGTATGATGACGAGGAGAAAGCCTTTGTGCGTCTTAATAAGAACACATATATTTTTGAAGGCAAAACGTTGTTAAGTGACTTTTACAAGATATTAAAAGTTGATGATGAAATTTTTGAAGATATAGAAGGTGACGCTGACACTTTAGCAGGACTTATGCTAGAACTAAAGGGCGATTTTCCTAAGATACAGGAAAAATTGGAGTATCATAACTTTACATTCGAAATTATGGAACTGGAAGAACGCCGTATCAGCAAGGTTAAGGTGATCGTCCGTGAAAATCCATCAGAAGAAAATGGCACTAATTGATATTCGACATTTTTCACCGGGAACTATTTTGGGATTGTGGCAGATATCAGAATCCACAGCCGAATTTTATTTAAAAGATCCTTACCTGTCTATTTATAGAGAGGAAGTAGACTTAAAGTTTAGGTCGGATAACAGAAAAAAAGAGTTCTTGGCCATACGTGCATTATTACATGAGATATATCCAGATGATACACCTTTTGTAAGTCATGAATTGAGCGGCAAGCCCATATTGAGTAATGGGTATAACGTGAGCATAAGTCATACAAATGGATATGCTGTACTTATCGTATCAGAGAAAGATGCCGTAGCCGTTGACATAGAATACCGTTCAGACAGAGTCTCTAAGGTAGCAAATAAGTTTATAAGAGAAGATGAAGAAGCCCCGGATGTGCTGTCGCAGTTGATAAACTGGTCGGCAAAAGAGACGGTATATAAGTATTTTTCATCCGATAACCTTGAATACTTCCAAATGAAAATGCATCATATTCAGCCGGCCAATAAAGGCTGTGTCATAATAGAGAATATGAAGCGATCCACTTCGGTAAGCGTTCATTATGAGATAACAGAAGCCTACGTGCTCACGTACATGCCATGAAATTTATTTTAAAAGAAAGAAGGACAACAACATGGCTAGTAAAGTTATAGACATGACCACCGGCTCGCCGGCACGGCATATATTACAATTCGCAGTACCCTTGATTTGTGGGTATATGTTACAGTCTATGTATCAGATTATTGATGCAGCAATTGTAGGGCGTTTTATCGGGGTTGATGCTTTAGCGGCAGTAGGTTCGAGCACATCCATAACATTTCTTATTCTTGGATTCTGCAACGGTTGTTGTTCAGGATTTGCAATCCCTGTAGCTCAGTCGTTTGGTGCAGGTGATTATTCATCAATGCGATCATATGTAAGCAATGCAATAAGACTCTCTGTCGTCATAGCAGTAATATTTACAATAGTTGCAGCAACATTGTGTACACCAATATTACATATGGTACAAACCCCGGCTGATGTATTTGGAGATGCTTACAAATTTCTGTTTATAACCGTATTGTCTATTCCCTTTATTATTGCATACAATTTATTGTCTAGTTTTATGCGTTCACTAGGTAATAGCAGGATACCATTCTATTTCCTTATATTATCATCGCTTATAAATATCATACTTGATTTCATTCTAATTATAGAGATGAAGATAGGAGTAGAGGGAGCCGCTCTGGCCACAATGTTTTCGCAGGCCCTTGCTGCTTATTGGTGCTATGTCTATATTAAGAAGAATATGCATATACTTTTACCAAAAGGCAATGAGTGCAAATATAATAAAAAGAAAACCCTGACTCTTATTAATAATGGTATTCCGATGGGATTGCAATTCTCTATTACAGCTATCGGAATAATTATGCTTCAGAGGGCAAATAATGCGCTGGGCACATTATATGTGGCAACTTTTGTGGCATCATTAAGAGTAAAATATTTTTTCACATGTATACTCGAAAATCTAGGTGTAGCGATGGCCACATATTGCGGGCAGAACCTAGGTGCCAAGAAAATACAGCGTATATCACAGGGAATACGTGCTGCATTAAAGATATCCGTAATATATGTAATAATAATTGTGGTTATCATGTACTTTTTTGCATCTGACTTTACATATCTGTTTGTTGACCCATCACAGACCGAAATCGTTAAAAACTCAACGATGTATCTACAGATAAACAGTTATTTCTATATATTGCTCGGTGTGCTTACCGTGTTCAGGTATAGCATTCAGGGTCTTGGATATAGTAATCTTTCTATGTGTTCAGGAGTGGCAGAGATGATAGCACGTACAGGTATTAGCTTATGGCTTGTACCGGCTTTGGGTTTCCTTGGTGTATGTTTAGGCGATCCTACTGCATGGATATTTGCAGATATGTTCTTGGTTCCGGCAGGCATTATACTTTATCATAGATTGAAAAAGAGAATAATAAGTTCAGCTAGTTGATTTATTACATTGAGACTTGAGACTGAGACCTTTTAGTCTTTCTATATTAAAATAGCTTTTTGTTATTGCAAAAAGTAAATAAGAGAATAAGCGTAATCTTAAATATTGATGATCTTAGATCTTTCACAAAAAAAACGATATATGATTGATATTTTACAAGTTTCTAAACTTATATATCTAATTTTATGTTTTGTATAATCTTTTGTGTTTTGTATTATATCAGTACGAGCATTAAATTTTTGATACGCTATATACTAAATATATGAACATAGTATAATTGATAAATTACATTTCAAAACAAATAAATAGTATGCTCGCATTTGTTTTGTATGAAAGTTTTTTCATAAGTATTAAATATGTTGTAAAACATTTTATTTATGTTAGTAACAATAAATTTGGCTCTTTATATAAATATATTCGTGTTTATTTTTATTTTTACAAGAACAATATGTATCTTTGTAAATGGTAATAAATTTCAAAATTATAGTTGCCAATATGCTACAAGCAATTTTGGCTGTATATTTAATAACTGAAAATGGTTAGTAAGTAAATTATAAAAACACCTTGCAACATTTTAATGTTTCACCAATTATATATAAGTATATTTATTTTGAAACGAATTATAAGGGTTTATATGTAAAATCTAATAACTTAAAAAACAAAAAAAATGAGTTTGATATCTGTAAAATGTCCCAATTGTGGAGCCATAATCCAACTAGATAATGAACTAACTGAAGGTTTTTGTTCTTATTGTGGAAATAAAATTAGAGTTCAGGAAGCGCAAAAAATGACAATTAAAAATATTTTTTTAAAAGCTGAATGTTCAGATGATCTGGAAAATCTTTACGAGATAGCTAGGCGTGCAAAAGATAGTAATAATAGTGAAAAAGCTGCTAAATATTATGAGATGATTCTTATAAAGGATCCTAAAAGTTGGGAAGCTAATTTTTATGTTGTGTTTTTTGAAGCTATGTCGTGCAAGATAGGAGAAATATCATTATCAGCTGAAAAAGTTTGTAATGCATATTCATCTACTTTGAGTCTAATAAAAAAGAATCTTTCTCTTGAAGATGCTGACAATGCTATAATAGAAATTACTGAAAAAGTTAAATCTTTAGGCTATATGTTATTTGATGCATCTATTACTCAATTCAAAAAAATTGATGGAACAATAAGAAAACGGTTTAACGATGAGTATATGACTCATGCATGTTGTTCTATAAGTGTAATATTAAAATGGGGAGATATCTTAGCAGAGGAAGAAAATAATACATATAAAACCATAATTCTAGAAATGTGGAAAAATGGTGTAATGTATCTAGGAACGGCGATTGATTCTGCAATGGATATTAATTCTATTCAGATTTTAGAAAAAATTGCCCATAAATATGAGGATAAAATCTCGGAAATAGAACCGTCTTATGAGCATCATAATTATAAATCAGGATGTTATATTGCAACTTCAATATATGGTTCTTATGATTGTCATGAAGTATGGACATTAAGACGATATAGAGATTTCAGGCTGGCTAAATCATGGTATGGGAGACTTTTTATAGAATTTTACTATACTGTTAGCCCAATAATAGTAAAACGGTTCGGAAAAACATCCTGGTTTAAAAATTTATGGAAGCCTGTTTTAGATAAAATGGTAAGTAAACTTCAAGTAATGGGCTACAAATCAACTCCATATTCAGATAAAAAAAGGTAATAAAATTCTGCAATTTAAAATGTCGTTATGTTTTATTTATTCACTTAAGACATGTTTCCTTTTTTGATAATTATAAGTTTAAAAATAAAGAGTTTAGACTACCATTATAATTGAATATCTATTAAGCTAATATGTAGAAAAGCATATGAATATATTGGAATGTAATTGTCCATGGCATTTTGCCAAACAACCTTATGTTAGTCAAGACGTAGGACCAAATAATGCCGCCGTAGAGCACTTTACGGCAACACCATATCCATCATTAATTCGAGAATCAATTCAAAACTCGTTAGATGCTGTTAGAGATAAGACGTTACCTGTTAAAATGAAGTTCGAATTTGGTCTATTGAGGTCTAACCTATCAAGCGTTTTATGAGTTACGTAATCATATATATGGTGTTTTGGAACTATATGGTGATAAAGCAAAACCTCAATATCAAGAGATGCTTAATTGCTTTGATAAAAGATTTAACTTTCAAAATGTTATTGAGTATATTAAGGTTTCTGATTACAATACAAAAGGTATGAACTATAAACCTAATGATTCACCATTTTATGCTTTCATACGCGCTGTTGGATTGACTGTTAAAAATGACGAAAGTTCTGGTGGCTCTTTTGGGTTTGGTAAAGCTACCTATTTTATGATGTCTCCAATTCATACAGTACTTGTATCAACAATGACTGAGGATCATAAAATGTTTTTTGAGGGGGCTGCCAGTCTTTGTACTCATCTATATAAAGATGAATATGGAAATGCCGTAAAATATCAACACTATGGTTATTATGATAACCAAAAAGGAATGCAACCTTCATGCTCACCTATCGATATCCCTAATAAATTCAAGAGGGAAGAGGTTGGTACTGACATCTTTATTATGGGTGTAGACGGGTCGGAAGAAAAGCGAAAAGGGGCTTATAATGAAATGATTGAGGCTGCTTTGCGCCATTTTTGGTTGGCTTTTATGCATAATAAACTTGAAGTTAAAGTTGGAGAAATACTTATTAATGCTGAAAAATTGGACGGTTTGATGCAAAAATACTTTCCTGAAATGACTGACAGAATTAAGTCTGGTGATAACTACAATCCACGACCATATTATGAAGCAGTAAAAAATGCAAATACATCAAAAGATTTTGTTCAAATAAATCAACATCTAGATCTTCTGGGAGATGTTTTACTTTTCATATGGAAAAATAAAGAAGCAAGAGATGCAGTTGTACATATGAGGAGACAACGTATGTTTATTAATCGTTCACGCTTATACTCGAGTTGTTATGGCTATTTTGCGGTATTCCTTTGCACAGATTTGCATTGTAATAAACTTTTGCAAAAAATAGAAGATCCTTCACATAGGAAATGGGAGCAAAGACGAAATCCCAAAAACGGGAAAGAAATTATTGAAGAACTAAATGAGTTTATTAATAATAGTCTGCATGATACTTTCGTGTCGGAAGGCGGTGGACCTTTAGCTATAACAGGTCTGGAAAACTATCTTTTCATGCCTGAAGAATTGATTGCCACGGATAAAGACAGCATAGAAGACAATCCTTTCTTTGGGGAGCCAAGTGAAGAACAACAAGATTATGGAGCATCACCAATATCAATTATAGCACCTCCAATTCCTCATATTGACAAAATTCCCCAAGATTCTTTTGGTAATGTTGTAACTATTAATTCCAATCAGGGAACAGAACGGCAATCTAGTTATAGCCGGACATAAACGTAGTAATGGCAAAAAAACGAGATTTGGTATAGGAAATAGTCCAGACAAGACAGCATTCTCTCAAATGGAAAATGAAAAACATGGAGACTTTATGGAAAATATCCCGGTGCGTTATCGAGTAATGGCAGAACATAAAAATGGTAAAATAATACATACAATTGTCATTAACTCAGATTACGATGTAGAAAGAGGCGAAATTGAAATTCTTGTTTGCGGTGAGGACAATGACGAAAAAATAGATATAGTGTCTTCATCAATGGGAAAAATATCTGGCAATATAATAACAAATCTCAAGTTTTCATCAAAGTGCAAAAATGTAATTGAATTGGAATTTGCTGATAAAATGAAACATGCAATAAAATTAACATCATATGAATTTGAATAATGTATCTTTCCCTTATCCTGTATTAGGCAGTTTTGATGATATAATGCCTGCTCCAAATGAACCTGAAGTTAAAATATTTCAAGATAAAAAAAACTATTATTTCGATATAAAACTTTCTTATGAAAATAAAGATATTGAAAGTTTAGTTAATGAAGATTATGCTGACTATGTTTGTGAGGTAAGTTGCGATATGACAAAGTATCGAAGATGTTATAAAGGGGAAAAACTTAATATACTAATAGATATCCCACGTAAAAGTGTTGCTGGTAAAATCAATTTTACGTGTACTATTACAGTAAAAAAATCAATAAGCAATTATGTAAATAAAGGTTTTCATCCAGATTATTATGGTCATAAATTTAATATGGAACCGGGAGACTTGTTATGTATGTTTGCCCAGTTCTATTACATAGCGGATATAAAGTATGATAAATTGAAAGCTGTAGGTACATTTATGGAAATTGTAGAGACTGATGTAGAATTACCATCTACTATTCTTGATAAGAGTAAAATTGAACTGCGATTACCTTCAAAACTTTATAGACAATATAGAGATGAAAAGGCTATAAACAGTAAAGCAGACATACTTCATTCATCATTGGTCTTAAATTCTCTGACTTACGTCTTGTGCAGAATAGATCGTTATATAGAAGAAAAAAATGGGCACAGACAATAAAGTTACGCATTGATACAGAAAGTGAATTAGAAGAGTTTAAAGACCAAGATCCCATTGATTGGAGAGTGGACAAACTTTCTCAAATATTACTAGGAAAACCTTATGAGAGAATGTTTGATTATTTAATAAATGAATCAGAACAAGACTAATTATGGCATTACAAAAAATATTTAAAAAAACATGCATTGAAAAAGTTTTTGATGATGTAGAGAATGGAATAGGGCTTGATAAATTTTTGCAAGATGATATAACGTTTGAAGAAGATAATTTTTTAATTACCCCACAGGTAAAGGCACCTGAAAATTTATTGTACAGAATGATACCTACTACAGAAGAAGATTATAAATCTGCAATTGCTTTATATGATGCATACAAAACCCTAAAACCCTTACAGGCAATTAATATTCAATTTTGGGAGTCGATAGCCTTGACTGATTTATTCCCTTATATGCAAAAGCGTTGGAATCTTAAAGAGTCCAAGAATTTGCAAAAAGCAATCTTAAATCACTTTACAGTAAAATCCCATGGCTTAATAAGACAAGGATTGGCTGGATTGTGGTGGTTGGTTCATTTGTCTGTAGATGAAAGCAGAGACAATAAATATGAGTTAACAGAGATGTTATTCAAAAATTATATTTTGCGTTACGTTCGATTTGGTATAGGTAAGGTTATTCAACATAAAGAAGCTGCGATTGGTATTCTACAGTATTTAAAGGATAATGAAAAAAATATTCCAAGCATGGAGAGTGTGGCTAATGGTCTGACATCTTACTTTAATAAATTGGGAGCTGTAAAACAACTTACATTTATGGATAGAGATTTCTTCTATGATGAGATGGAGATACACATCGCCGAATTCAAGAGTGCTACTACTCGTTTCGATAGTGATTATTATAATGATGATGAATAAAGTTTGTTTGCTACCAATATAAGTATTAATTATTGACAGTTGAAAAGATTCAGGAAGTGTCTACTTTGTTAGAAAAGTTATATCTAGTAATTCAGTAAATAATCAAAAAATGCCTACTGAAATTAGAAAAAGACACATTCGGTATAGTTGATTTATTACATTGAGACTTGAGAATGAAACCTTTTATCGTAAAAAAAAGTAAAATTTGTGTACTGCCATTGTTGATATTATATTTACAAAATATGTAATTTTAAAACAAAAAGGTCTCGGTCTCAAGTCTCAAAACATCTATTTCATCTCAAAAAAATATTATATGTAATAATAATATAATTATAATATATAATATTATTATATATTATAATTAAGCATAGGGAGGATTATTAATAGGATTTTCTTAAACGACATGTTTGAGACTTGAGACCGAGACTTTTTTAGTTCTGTCTACCAGTTCAGTGCAAAATGCTAAACTTAGTTTCTGCTGAAATGAAATTTGTGTATCCTCCGAAACATCTGTATAGATAGGCATTTCAGAGCTTTTTTTAAAGTTCAGGTTTCGTTGAAAAGCAAAGTTGTACCTCAAAAATTTTGAGTTCTCAGGGTTTTGCCGTACCTTTGCAACCGTCAATGAAAATGAGCCAAACGGCCTCTCCACCGACAGTTTGATCACCTGTCGCCGACCGTCACGCATAGCTAACTGACAACACAACCATCGTACATAAGATCCGACTTATGAAAAACACAATATCTCCTCACGATGAGGAAAACCGCTTCTGATACAGAAGAAAACCAACCGCTTCGAACACGAAGCAAAAAATCAAAAATTTAGAACCCAAACATCATTCTTTGACATGTTTACATTTTCCGCTCCATTTGGTGAAATCAACACGTATCAAGTTTACACGGTGAAAAGATTTTTCTGAATATTTAGCCCCCAACGTAATAAAATCAGGCGAGAATTTTTTCACAATCATCATAAGAGCCTTCATCTTCTCATCATCATCAAGGTCAATATGAGCAGTACCCTTAAGCATGATGCTTTCGTATTCGGTGGTGAACATACGTGGAATCAGACGGGTGTGGCCTATTACGCAGAATGATACGTTCTTGTTCTTCTCAATGCACCTCATCTTTTCGCCATCTATGGCACAATGAATATAGATTGAGTCTTTACCATCCCACACATAGTTGACCGGCACGCCATATCCGCCACCATCCTGGGCCTGCATAGACAGCACACCATATTCACTATTCTCGAGCATTTCTTTAGCTTGGCTTTCATCCATCAGCCTATCCTGACGTCTTACATCTTGATTAGTGTATTCCATTATATTCGTGTTCAATTTCTTATTTATGACATCTTGTAGTATTAACGTGTGATTCTTAAATTTGTTGTTGCAGGTATTAAAAATCAACAAGTATCCGAAGCCCCTCAGATACTGCTGAAGAGTCGGATACAAGTTCTCTTTTTACCTTAATCACACTACCAATAAATCATCCGGCATACTTGCTTTCGAATCCAATCGCCTTTGGAAATATTATCTCATTTTCAAGATAGATATGTTCTAGTAAAGCTTTATGAAATAACTGTAACTTGTTCATTAAAAGATTATAGTCATCACTCTTGCTTCTAGAAGTGGTATAACTGCCAGTCAACTTTGATATTCTATTATACCTTTCAGTTTCGTTCTCGTGGTCACTTACCATCACATTTATCGGATGCGATACCGAACCGCAATGAATAGGTTCAGGAGTACTACCGTTTGCCACTGCATTATACATATCTGTTATGTATGGATATAGTACATCTCAAGCGCATTACGATGATAAATCTTCAGCACATAATCTACAAGCAAGTCGAGAGGCCAGTTCTTTATATCAATATTTAATTCCATATTATCCGTATTAACTATTAAGACCCATTGATTCCAAATCACTTTCAACATCAGAAATGCCTCCGATGCCGAAATTCTCAACAAGCACCTTTGTAACATTAGGAGAGAGGAAAGCTGGCAATGTAGGTCCGAGATGAATATTCTTTACACCTAGTGCCAGCAGGGCCAACAGCACGATAACAGCTTTCTGTTCATACCAAGCGATATTGTATACGATAGGCAGTTTGTTGACATCATCAAGACCGAAGACTTCTTTCAATTTAAGAGCTATTACTGCTAGAGAGTAACTGTCATTGCACTGACCGGCATCCAGTACACGAGGAATTCCACCTATATCACCAAGAGCCAGTTTGTTATATCTGTATTTAGCACATCCGGCTGTAAGAATGATAGTATCCTTAGGCAGAGCATCTGCAAAATCTGTATAATAATTTCGGTTCTTCATGCGACCGTCACATCCTGCCATAACAACAAACTTTCTGATAGCACCGCTTTTCACACCATCTACCACCTTGTCAGCCAAAGCCAAGACTTGATTGTGAGCAAATCCACCTACGATCTCGCCAGTTTCAATTTCATCAGGAGCCTTACAGTTTTTAGCCATTGCTATTACTTCGCTGTAATCCTTATGCCCGTCTTCGTTAGCATAAATATGCTTGCATCCCGGAAATCCGGTAGCGTTGGACGTAAACATGCGTTCTTTGTATGAAGCATTAGCCGACGGAGGAACAATACAGTTGGTCGTGAATACTATAGGACCGTTGAAAGATTCAAATTCTTCACGCTGTTTCCACCACGAATTACCGTAGTTGCCTATGAAATGACTGTACTTTTTGAAAGCAGGGTAGTAGTGTGCCGGCAGCATTTCACCGTGAGTATATACATCCACGCCTGTACCTTCAGTCTGTTTGAGCAGATCCTCTATATCATGCAGGTCGTGACCGCTTATCAATATACCAGGTTTGTTGCTAACACCGATATTCACCTTTGTTATTTCAGGGTTACCATACGAAGTAGTATTAGCACGGTCAAGCATCTCCATAGCCTTAACACCCATATTACCAGTTTCAAGAACCAGCGAAACCCAGTCGGCAACTGCCATTTCTTTTGTAGCGATTGTGGCAAGAGTCTTCTGTATGAAAACATGCAAGCTGTCATCGTCAAATCCCAGACGCATAGCATGCTCCATATATGCAGCAATACCTTTCAGTCCGTAGACAATAAGTTCTTTCAGTGAGCGCAAGTCTTCATCCTTCTCCCTTAAAACACCAACTATGGAAGCTGTCTTGTCGAAAGTGGCCTCATCACCGCTCCAAGATATTTCGTAAACATCAGGTACATTGATATTACGGTTCTTAAGTTGGGTTATCAACTGGCTACGAAGTACTATACCATTTCGTACCCTCTTTAGGATACTCTCATCGTCAAAGTTAGCATTAGTGATAGTAGAGAACAAAGCGTCTATCACAAAGTTGTTTACCCCTTTATCCACAACCTTATTATTATTACGTAGCAAGTCTGTTGCCACACTCACGCCACGGGTAACAAAGAGCAATAAATCCATATATTTTGATGTACTGCTATTTTTGCCACAAAACCCCTTCAATACACAACCTGTGCCTTTTGCAGTTTCCTGACATTGGAAACAAAACATCTGATTTTCTTCCATAATACTTGTTTTTTAATTTGTTTATTATTACTTTTGTGAAAAATTATGTTGCAAAGGTAGGGCTATGTAAGAGTCAAAACTGTCACTTATGTTACACAGACTGATAAATAAATAAAAAAATCATGAATATCGATTATATTTTGCAAGCTCCCTTTTTCAAGGGCATGACAGAAAGAGAAGTCTTACCTCTGCTATTGTCACCAAGGAACGGTCGTCGCAATTACAGTCCGGGTTCTTTTATAGCCTTTCAGGGTGATGAATGCCGTTCAATATACTTGCTTACAGAGGGGCAGGTGTTAACCCAGATGGTAAATGAAGAAGGCAAGCAAATCACGATAGAAGTACTTGATGCCCCTTTACTCCTTTCTCCTGCTTTTGTGTTTGCCAAGAATAATAAGTTTCCTGTAAATGTAGAAGTAATAACCAACAGTGAGGTTATCCTTATCAATAAAGAAGTGTTCCTTGATTTTTTACATCAGTATCCAGATGCCATGCTCAATTTCATAATGGTAGTATCAAATCGTAGTCAGTTGCTGTCAGACCGACTGAATCAGTTTGCACTTCAGAATCTCAAACCGCGTTTGCTCAATTATATCAAAGCCCATAAATATATCGGCTCTCAACAGCAAGTGTCACAGATTCTCGGTGTGGCCCGTCCGTCACTTGCCCGTGCAATAAGCGAACTTATAGCTGAAGGCAGCATCGTTGCAGATGGTAAAGACTATAAAATAATAAAATAGGGTAGGCGATAATACGCAAATATCATGCTATTTTATTATTCTGCATTCAAAATCTGCTCTGCACGCTTTATACTTTCAGCTGAAGGAGGCTCAACGCCTTTTAATGTATATTTTATACCAAGTTGTTCCCACTTATATACGCCAAGAGTATGGTAGGGCAGAACTTCTACCTTTTGAATATTGTCAAGTGTAGATAAAAAATCGTGCAGACGCAATAGGTCACTCTCTTTGTCAGTTACTCCCGGCAATAGCACATGTCTTATCCATACCTGTTTTGAAATTTCAGAGAGATATCTGGCACAGTCCAGAATATTTGCGTTGCCATGACCGGTAAGTTGTTTGTGCTCATCGTTGTCAATGTGCTTTATATCAAGCAATACAAGATCTGTGTATTGCATTAATTGTTTAAACTTAGAGAAGAACGGCTCCACACGTCCGAACGGTTGTGCGGATGTGTCGAGAGCCGTATTAATTCCCATAGCTTTAGCCTTACAGAAAAGTTCTATAAGAAAGTCCATTTGCAGCAGTGCTTCACCTCCGCTTACAGTTATGCCACCTTTCTTCCCCCAGTAACTATGGAATCGTGTAGCTTGCGTCAGCAATTCGTCAGCGCTTCGCATATCATCGGTTGTCATCTTCCAGGTATCTGGATTGTGGCAGTATCTGCATCGCATGTTGCAACCCTTCAAGAAGATTACAAATCTAATCCCCGGTCCGTCTACCGAACCGAAGGATTCTATTGAGTGTACTGCTGCTTTTATCATAATTTGTTATGCCAATTTCTCGTGAGCCTGACGTGAAATAACGTCCATCTGCTGTTCCTTGGTCAGGTCGATAAACTTAACAGCATAACCGCTTACACGTATTGTAAAGTTCGCATATTCCTCTTTCTCAGGATGGTTCATTGCATCGATTAGTTTGTCTACACCGAATACATTAACATTGAGATGGTGAGCACCACGATCAAAATAACCGTCTAACACTCCTGTAAGAGTCTCGATTTGTTCCTCCTGATTATGACCAAGAGCAGAAGGACTTATCGTCTGTGTATTAGAGATACCGTCAAGAGCATATTCGTATGGAAGTTTAGCTACTGAGTTTAGAGATGCTAAAAGTCCGTTTTTCTCAGCTCCGTAAGAAGGATTTGCACCGGGAGAAAGAGGGGTAGCGCCACGGCGTCCGTCAGGTAAATTAGGCGTATACTTGCCATAAACGATATTCGAAGTGATAGTAAGAATACTTGTTGTAGGTTCAGAGTCGCGGTATGTCTTAAACTTCTTTATCTTAGTGATAAATGTTTTTAGCAACCATACAGCGATATCATCAGCCCGATCATCATCATTACCATAACGTGGGAATTCACCCTCCGGTTTATAGTCAACGATAAAGCCTTCTTCATCTCTTATCAGTTTTACCTGAGCATATTTTATAGCGCTAAGAGAGTCGACAACATGAGAGAAACCTGCGATACCTGTAGCAAAAGTACGTCTTACGTCTGTATCAATAAGAGCCATTTCGGCAGCTTCGTAGAAATACTTGTCGTGCATATAATGTATCAGGTTCAGGGTGTTGACATAAATGCCAGCCAACCAATCCATCATCTTGTCAAAGCGTGGCATTACTTCATCATATTGTAATACTTCGCCGATAATAGGTCTGAAGCCAGGAGCACACTGCTCGCGTGTTTTTGCATCAACACCACCATTGATGGCGTAAAGCAGACATTTGGCAAGATTGGCACGTGCACCGAAGAACTGCATTTCCTTACCTGTCTGTGTAGCAGATACGCAACAGCAAATAGAGTAATCATCTCCCCATACAGGGCGCATAACATCATCATTCTCATATTGTATACTGCTAGTCACTACAGATATCTTTGCAGCGTATTTTTTGAAAGCCTCAGGTAGACGTGAACTGTAAAGAACAGTCAAGTTTGGCTCTGGCGAAGGTCCCATATTCTCAAGTGTATGCAAGAAACGGTAGTCGTTCTTAGTTACCATAGACCTGCCATCCTGTCCCATACCTCCAACTTCGAGAGTAGCCCATACAGGGTCACCCGAAAAAAGTTCGTTGTAAGAAGGAATACGTGCAAACTTAACCATACGGAATTTCATCACCATGTGGTCGATCAGTTCCTGTGCCTGTGCCTCTGTGAGTGTTCCGTTCTCCATATCCCTCTGTATGTATATATCAAGGAATGTAGATACACGTCCTACCGACATTGCTGCACCGTTCTGAGTTTTGATAGCGGCCAGATAACCGAAGTAGAGCCACTGAACAGCCTCTTTAGCAGTTGTAGCAGGTTTAGAAATATCAAAACCATAGCTTGCAGCCATTTCTTTCATTCCCTTTAGGGCTTTAATCTGCATTGCTATCTCTTCACGAAGTCTTATAACTTCGTCACTCATAGTGCCGCTGCCTGAATTTTTGTGATCAGCCTTCTTCTTTTCAATAAGGAAATCTATACCATATAGAGCCACACGTCTATAGTCGCCTACGATGCGTCCGCGTCCGTATGTGTCTGGCAGTCCGGTAAGGATATGATTATGACGTACCGTTTTCATTTCGTCAGTATAAACGTCGAATACGGCTTCATTATGAGTCTTATGATAGTCAGTAAATATCTTGTGTATTTCAGGGTCTGGTGTATATCCGTAAGTAGAACAAGCTTGTTCAGCCATCTTTATTCCGCCATAAGGCATAAAGGCACGTTTCAGCGGTTTGTCTGTCTGCAGACCTACTATTTGTTCTAAATCTTTTGTGTCCTTTCCTATATATGCAGCTCCGTAAGATGTAAGACTTGATACAACTTTAGTTTCCATATCCAGAACTCCACCTTTGGCACGCTCTTGCTTTTGCAAGTCTTGAAGCATTCCCCATAATTTGTCTGTAGCAGCTGTAGGTCCTTCCAAGAACTCTTCACCACCATCGTAGATTGTGTAGTTTTTCTGAATAAAATCCCGTACGTTAATCTCATCTCTCCAAAGTGTTCCTTCGAACCCTTGCCATTCCTGTTTGTTCATCTTGATTTTAGTTTGTGAAATTATTAAAAAGCGGGGTTTCCGCATACTATCTTTTTTTTCGTTTTTATTATCCCGTTTTTGAATTGACTGCAAAGGTATTAATATTCTTTTACATACGCAAAAAATATACGTACGTAATTTAAATTAATGTTTCTGTTGATCTCTTATTAGGGGATGTGGCATATTATGAAGTGTACTTTATTATATTGTCCAATTGCCATAAAAATAGGAAATGTTTGCTGTTTTTAATATTTTTTTATTAACTTTGCACACCGAAAAGGATAACAATAATGAAGAAAATTTTAGCAAGGTATCTTATATTTACAGCTGGCCTGTATTTATTGAGTTTGGGTATAGTATTGATAATTCGTTCTGCTCTTGGCACAACACCAATATCAAGTGTAAATTATGTACTGAGTATTAACACAGCTTTATCTCTGGGTACATGTACCTTTATTCTGAACATCTTTCTTATAGCAGGTCAATTTTGGCTTATACGTGGAATGTCTTCAAGAAAAAAAATTGTGGAGATACTTTTGCAACTGCCGTTTTCTTTTGTCTTTTGTGCTTTCATAGATAGCAACATGTACTTTTCTAGCAGCATTATTCCTCCAAATTATTTTGCATCGATTTTTCTTTTGCTTATTGGATGTCTTATTCAAGCTACAGGTGTTGTGCTTGAGGTAAAACCAAATGTGGTGATGATGAGTGCAGAAGGCTTTGTTAAGTATGCATCAGATCGTTATAACAAAGAGTTTGGTAATCTTAAACGAAAGTTTGATATCGCTCTTGTAATATTAGCTGTTATAATCTCTCTAGTTATGTCAAAACATATTGAGGGTGTAAGAGAAGGCACTATTGTCGCAGCTCTTATTACAGGTACCATTGTAACTTTTATAAGTCGGAAGTTGCTTACAAGACATAATTATTACCGTATACGTAATCGTAAATAAATACTATCATAATTATTGTTTCTAATATATTGACATTATCTGTACAAGTAATATAATGATGTGAAAGATTTTGCCTGTAATAGAAGTATATATTTGGTGATTTTGAAACTTATGTATATCTTTGCCACAAAATTAAGAAATGAACTAATTAAGAGATGAAAAAAATACTATTACTCATCGCCTCTGTTTTTTTACTTCTCTCTTGTCAAAAAGACAAAGAAGAGACATTCTCTATGGACAACACTCTTTTTGGTATAGAACAAATTACAATAAATAACACAAATTATACTCTTACGCCCAGTAGTCTTTTAATTACAGAAGACAAGAATTCGCCTTTAGTGCTGGTGGGGAGTTCTTATACATCTAATTCCGTAGGATTGGATTATGCTTGGATTTCACCGACAGAAAAGCTTGTTTTTGCAGGAATTACTAGTAAGAATGGACAGGTTAGTGTTACTCAGACAAAGACGTCAACTGCTGTTACTTATATATTGACTGTGACTACGACTGCTCCTAAAGCCAAAATGACTTACACTATTTCTGCTAGTTTGTAATGTAAAAAATTTGTACACTCAGATATCATTATAGTCAGAATACATAAGATATCAGCTATCATATTTTTGTATATTGCTTGAAATTATTTGCGTTTTGCTTTCATTCTTTTAAATGTTTACTGAAAGCAAAACACATATGACAGTCCGAATACTCCTGTATATAATTTGTATATTTCATTATTTTATATTATCTTTGCATTTCTAAATTTAAACAAAAACAGATGAAAAAGTATTTATTGCCTTTATTGGCAACTATAAGTTTATCATTGTCAGCTGGTTGCTGGAAAAAAGTGGATCAAATAAGTACACTCAATGAGCAAAGAGTGTATCTGATAATATCAGAGTATGGTAATCGATACTACCATATGAAAAATGATCTTTATCGTAGTGGTGTTTATTACAGTATACCAGATCCTTCTTCCAATGATTACTTTAATAATTATTTTACATTTCAGTTGAAAAATGCCGGTGATGGATATTGGAACTTGTATAACGTATGCAGAGGCTCATATGTAAATGCCACAGTTTACTCTCCTATAAGTCTAATAGATAAACCTGATGGAGTAGAACCCTCAAAATGGCTGATAGATGATAAGTATATAAAGAGTCACATCGCAGATAATCTTAATCTAGTCTTCGTTTTACGGAATAGAAACTATTATGGTCTTGTGTCTGAATCGGTTATAAAGAAGGCGTCTCATGCTAAACCATATGAATATTTGTATCCAAAGATTTACGAATTGAGTACATTGACATTAGACGAAAATTCAGATTTTCCATCTTATCTTTCATCTTTTGATGTAGATAGTGTTGTTCTTAAAAGAACTTTTGTGGATAATGTGAAAAATACACTTATATTGCCTTTTGATGTACCAAATTATAAAAAAGTTTTTGGCGATAATGTTGTTGCTTATGAATATTCGTGTGTTGAAGGCAATACAATAAATTTCACTGAAATTAATTCAGACAAGTTGAATGCGAATACTCCATATATAATAAAAGGTTCATCATTCAACGTATCTCCATACATAATAGATGCAACAACTATTCATCCTGTTAGTTCGGGTCAAAAATATAATGGTAATGTCATTGGAGTTTATAAATCTATGCAAGCAAAAAACGGTTATATATTAACTGTTAATGACATTATGAAATGCAAAGAGTCTAATGAAAAGCCATTGTTAATACAACCTTATAGATGGTACTTCAACTCGAATATATCAAATGCTAAGTTGAATCTAATAGACAATCATGTGAGTTCAATATCAAAAATTAAATATGACCACAGTTTAAAGAAAGTTTTTGATATTCAAGGTAGGGTCGTATCTGAGGATTATTCTAATTTTGGTAGTTTACCTAAAGGTATATACATAGTAGGGGGCAAGAAGGTTGTTAAACATTAATGGTTAATATCGTTAATTAATACCGTCTTTGCGTTATATTAACGAGAATATAGAACTACAAATAATTAGAGAGGCATCCAATAAGGATGCCTCTTAAGTTTTATATAGAGTATTAAAATCTAACTATTGATTGATACGAGGAATTCCTCATTAGAACGTGCTTGTATCAGACGATCATGTATGGTATTCATTGCTTCAACTGGGTTCATGTCGGATATGAATTTACGAAGTATCCACATACGGTCTAGGGTCTGACGGTCAAGCAGTAGATCGTCTCTTCGTGTACTTGACGCGACTAGGTTTACAGCTGGGAAAATACGTTTGTTGCTTAGCGAACGGTCGAGTTGTAACTCCATATTACCGGTTCCTTTGAACTCTTCGAAGATAACTTCGTCCATCTTTGAACCGGTGTCTATAAGAGCAGTAGCTATAATGGTAAGAGAACCACCACCCTCAATATTGCGGGCTGCTCCGAAAAAACGTTTAGGCTTCTGTAGAGCATTGGCGTCTACACCTCCGGTGAGAACCTTGCCTGATGCCGGGGCTACAGTATTATATGCACGTGCAAGACGTGTTATTGAATCGAGGAATATTACAACATCATGGCCACATTCTACCATACGTTTTGCTTTTTCCAGCACAATACCAGCTATTTTTACATGACGGTCGGCAGGTTCGTCAAATGTTGAGGCTATAACCTCTGCATTGACTGTTCGGGCCATATCAGTTACCTCTTCAGGACGCTCATCTATGAGTAGCATCATGAGGTATGCCTCTGGATGGTTGGCAGCAATGGCATTGGCTATATCTTTCATAAGAACAGTTTTACCTGTTTTTGGTTGGGCCACGATAAGAGCACGCTGTCCTTTACCGATAGGTGAGAAAAGATCTACAATGCGTACACTGGCATTAGCAGTGGCACGATCACCACAGAGAGTAAATTTTTCTTCAGGAAAGAGAGGTGTGAGATGTTCGAAAGGTACACGGTCTCTTACTTCTTCAGGATTACGACCATTTATTTTATTTACGCTTGTTAGCGGAAAATATTTTTCACCATCGTGTGGGGGGCGTACCATTCCATCTATTACATCACCTGTCTTAAGACCGAACTTTTTAACTTGTGATATTGATACGTATACGTCATCGGGAGATGAAAGGTAATTGTAATCACTTGAACGTAAAAATCCATATCCATCAGGCATAACCTCTAGTACTCCGTTTGAAGATACAATATCAGTAAAATCGTATGTTGGTTTGCGGCTTGATGGCGCAGATGGTGGTATCTGATACGATGCAACAGCCTGCTGTGGTATTGTTGGATTATCAAAAATGTCTGTAGTAGGTATTGCTCCTTGATCTGAGATCGGCAGGTCTACAACCGTAATGAAGTCTGTGCCATCGCCCGGATCACCTTCCCATATTCCATCTACAGAGGCTTCTGCAGACGCTGTTGGCTCAACAGGTTCTGCTGTCTGCACGTTGTGTGCATTTATCTTTGCTTGTAATTGGGCTATGAGGTCGTTCTCCTCACTTGTGTCTACATCTGCTGTAACACTTTCGTCTTTTGCAAAAGCTGCTTCAGGAATGACATCTGCTGCAGAATCATTATATGCTTCTTCTTCAGTTATAATTTCTGATTCAGGCTTTATGTTTGCTGGTTTGTCTGCTTTATCCAACTCTTCATGCTCTTTTTGTGCTGCTTCCTGAGCTGCAAGCAACTCTTTTTCGGCTTTGGATTTGCGTCCGCGGTGTTTAGGTAGCGCTACTGTCGGCTCTACTGAAAGTTTTTCGCTTTCAGCTTTGTCGTCTAAGGAGTTATTTAATGGTTCATCGTTGAATAACGATGGCGTAGTTTTAGTCATATCTTTCTTTTTCTTAACGTCGAAGTTTTCACCTTCCTTACCGTTTACGGAGTAGACACGGTTGGTTGCAGCCTTTGCTATGCGGGCACGCTTTCGACGTGGATTCATAGGATTATTGTTGCCTGCTTCTTCTGCCTGCTTATCTAAAATATCGTAAACTATTTCTTCTTTTGGATTTTTGGTACTTACTTTAATGCCCAAGTCCTTTGCGATGTCTACTAAATCGGAGACATCTTTGGATAATAAATCTTCCTTACTGTACATATAAATTGAATATATGAAATCTAAAAATTGGTGATAACGCTTCACGGATGGAAACGTCTTGTATGTCGTTTTTGTATTAAAACGGCTGCAAAGGTAATGATAAAAAATCATATTACCAAAATATTTACTATTTTTTTTATTGTCAGTGTGTTATAATGTGTATTATTCTTTACCGTTAGGCCTTTCTTGAATAGTATATTATATAATGAGTAGTGCTGGTTCTTGATTTATTTTATTTCATACATTAAATCAAAATGATATATGGACAGGTTAATAATTTAAAAAGAAAAAATATTGAATGTATCGAAACGCATGGTAATTTGATGTAATAATAAAAGTGGACGATTAGATGAAGTAAACAAAATATAGAATGTTTAAAAATAGAGTATTAAGAATAATATTACGAAATAAAATAATGTGAAATCATATCATAATTAAAGAAATAATTGTAATTTTGCAACCGATTAAAATTTTAATAATGATTTTTCATAAGAAAAGATGGCATGCTATTTCAGGTCAGCCTCTGACTGAAATGGACAAACAGGTAATGTATTGGGAGAATAAAGGCAAGTTAGTGCCAACTCGTGAATTGATAAAAACTCCTGAGCAGATAGAAGGCATCAGAAAGAGCGGAATAGTAAACACTGGCGTTCTGGATGAAGTGGCTAGTCAGATACATGAGGGCATGAACACTCTTGAAATTGATAAGATTGTATATGACTATACTGTGGCTCATGGCGCTATACCGGCACCTCTTAATTATGAGGGGTATCCCAAAAGTGTATGCACTAGTATTAACGAGGTGGTATGTCATGGCATACCTAAAGAGGAGGATGTACTTAAAGAAGGTGATATCGTAAATGTTGATGTGTCTACTATTTTGGATGGATACTATAGCGATGCATCACGTATGTTCATAATAGGAAAGACGACTCCTGAGAAGGAACAGTTGGTACGTGTAACGAAAGAATGTCTCGAAATAGGTGCTGAGGCAGCAAAACCATATAGTTTTGTTGGCGATATCGGGCATGCAATAGAAAAGTATGCTGAAAAATATAACTATGGTGTTGTGAAGGATTTGTGTGGACATGGGGTTGGACTTGAATTTCATGAGGACCCTGAGGTTTTGCATTATGGACACAAAGGTACAGGTATGCTTCTTGTCCCGGGTATGGTATTCACAATAGAACCAATGATAAATATGGGTACATGGAAAGTCTTTATTGATGCAGATGACAAATATGGATGGGAAGTAATCTCTGCGGATGAGCAACCTAGCGCACAATGGGAGCATACGTTCGTGATGACAGAACATGGCCTGGAAATTCTTACAGAATAAAATAGAAAGTATGGAAACAAAAGATGTTTATATATTAGGAATAGAGAGTAGCTGTGACGATACCTCTGCTGCAGTACTGCTTAATGGTGTGCTTTTGAGTAATGTTACGGCTAGTCAGGATGTTCACATGGCTTACGGTGGTGTGGTTCCAGAATTGGCGTCAAGAGCTCACCAGGAGAATATTGTTCCGGTGGTTGATCAGGCTATAAAAAGAGCTGGTATCACTAAAGAACAGTTGACGGCTGTCGCTTTTACACGTGGACCAGGACTTATGGGTTCACTTCTTGTGGGCGTAAGTTTCGCAAAGGGATTTGCCCGTTCTCTAGGAATACCCCTTATAGATGTGAATCATCTCCAGGGGCATGTTATGGCACATTTCATAAAAGAGAGTGATGATGACAAAACAGCACCTCCATTACCTTTCATCTGTTTGTTGGTAAGCGGTGGTAATTCTCAGATAGTTAAGGTTAATGCATATAATGACATGCAAGTATTGGGACAGACTATTGATGATGCTGCAGGTGAGGCTATAGACAAATGTTCTAAGGTTATGGGATTGGGATATCCAGGTGGTCCTATAATTGATAAATTAGCACGCCAAGGTAATCCGCATGCATTTGAATTTGCAGAACCACAGATTCCTGATTTGAATTATAGTTTCAGCGGATTGAAAACATCGTTCTTATATTCATTGCGTAAATGGATAGAGGATGATGCTGGATTTATCGAACATAATAAAAATGACCTAGCAGCCAGTCTTGAATTTACAATAGTTGACATTCTGATGAAAAAATTGCGCAAGGCCGTGAAGATGACAGGCGTTAACCATGTAGCTGTTGCCGGAGGTGTAAGTGCAAATAATGGACTTAGAAATGCTTTCAGAGAACATGCTGAAAAGTATGGATGGAATATATATATACCAAAATTTAGTTATACCACAGACAATGCTGCAATGATAGGTATTACAGGCTATTATAAATATCTCGATGGTGACTTCTGTTCAATAGATAAGCCAGCGTTTTCAAAGGTAACCTTTAAATAAAAAGTAAAAAAAATATGGAATTCGAAAGTAAAATTATAAGTCGTGAAATTTCACAGAAATTATATGAATCAGGTATGACTCTGTCTACAGCCGAAAGTTGCACGGGGGGCAGAATAGCTGAGTCGATAATATCAGTCCCAGGAAGCAGTACTTACTTTAAAGGTGGCGTAATATGTTACACTAACGAGGTGAAAGAAGAACTCCTTAATGTGGATCATCAGCTGCTGGAGGAGAAAACTGCCGTATGTGAGGATGTAGCTATAGCAATGGTAAAAGGTGCTATAAAAACGCTAAATACAAATTTTGCTATTTCTGCAACTGGTACAGCTGGTCCAGGAGGAGCAACAGATGGTATACCAGTAGGTACAATATGGGTGGCGTGTGGAACAGCCGATAATATAGTAACGAAAAAACTTACAGAAGATTTCGGACGCGATATAAATTTAGCTATTGCAACCAACAGAGCATTGCAGATGTTCCTAAAATTCCTCGATGAAAACTACAAGAAAGAGGATTCTGAAGGTTAAAACGCACAAAAATATAAAAAAGTACTGTTTTTTAGAAAAATAATTTGTTTTTTCCGAATTATCTTTGTACCTTTGCATCCTGTTTGGAATAAGTATTAAAAGAAAATAAAAAATTTAGATAGTAATGTCGAAGATTTGTCAGATTACAGGAAAAAAAGCCCAGATGGGTTGTAATGTTTCCCACTCAAAACATCGCACAAAGCGCAGTTTTGATGTAAACCTGTTCAGCAAAAAATTCTTCTATGTAGAAGAAGGATGCTGGATTAGCTTGAAGATCAGTGCTGCTGGTCTACGTTTGATTAATAAAGTAGGTCTTGATGCCGCACTGAAAAAAGCTGTTTCTAATGGCTATTGTGAGTGGAAAGACATTAAAGTGATAGGAGACTAATACCATGGCAAAGAAAGCAAAAGGTAATAGAGTGCAAGTCATATTGGAGTGCACTGAAATAAAAAACAGTGGAATGGCTGGAACTAGTCGTTATGTAACGACTAAAAACCGTAAAAATTCTCCAGAGAGAATGGAATTGATGAAATACAATCCAATTCTGAAGAAAATGACCCTCCACAAGGAAATTAAGTAATAACGAATAAAACAGTCTAAGAAATGGCAAAGAAAGTTGTCGCTACCCTCCATGAAGGTTCAAAGGATGGTCGCGCTTATACAAAGGTTATCAAAATGGTAAAGAGCCCGAAGACCGGTGCTTATATTTTTGATGAGCAGATGGTCCCTAACGAGGCTGTACAGGACTTCTTTAAGAAATAATTCTTAATAAAATATTTAGATATGGTCACAACATTTGTTGTGACCATATTTTTTTATTGTAAAGTCTAACAAATTGGGCATTATTCATTTAAGGACCTTACTTAACTTTTTTAATTAAAAACTCGCTAAATCGGATTTTTTTGTGTAAGTTTGCACTCATAAATAATAGAGTATTTGCGTAATTAACTTTTTATGGGAATTTTCGGACTTTTTAATAAGCAAAAGAAGGAAACTTTGGATAAGGGACTGGAGAAAACGAAGCAGAGTGTCTTTGATAAATTGACACGTGCTATTGCCGGTAAATCTAAGGTGGATGATGATGTGTTAGATAACTTGGAGGAGGTACTTATCACATCTGATGTTGGGGTAGATACTACTCTGAAAATTATTGGTAGAATAGAGGAAAGGGTGGCTAGAGACAAGTATGTTGGTACTTCTGAACTTAATACTATACTAAGAGATGAGATAGCTGCTTTGCTGTCTGAAAATAATACAGATGATAACGATAATTGGGATTTGCCAGGTGACCATAAGCCTTATGTGATATTGGTTGTAGGTGTTAATGGAGTTGGTAAAACTACTACTATAGGCAAACTTGCATATCAATTCAAAAAAGCTGGAAAGAAAGTTTTTCTTGGTGCCGCTGATACGTTTCGCGCAGCTGCGGTAGAACAGTTGTGTATATGGGGCGAGCGAGTAGGTGTGCCTGTAATAAAGCAGCAGATGGGGTCTGATCCTGCTTCTGTCGCTTTTGATGCCTTGTCTTCTGCAAAAGCTAATGACGCTGATGTGGTAATAATTGATACTGCAGGACGTTTGCATAACAAGGTCGGACTTATGAATGAACTAAAGAAAATTAAGGATGTGATGAAGAAGGTGCTCCCTGAAGCTCCTGATGAAGTTATGCTAATTCTTGACGGCAGTACAGGCCAGAATGCTTTTGAACAGGCTAAACAATTCTCCGCAGTAACGCAGATAACTAGTCTGGCGATAACTAAATTGGATGGTACGGCTAAGGGCGGCGTGGTTGTTGGAATAAGCGACCAACTTAAGGTGCCGGTTAAGTATATCGGACTTGGTGAAGGTATGGAAGACTTGCAGTTATTTAACAAACGCCAGTTTGTTGATTCTTTATTCAGTATTAATGAATAACGGCGAATGAAAAAAAATACTATAGACATAATAACAATGGGATGCTCAAAAAATCTTGTAGACAGCGAATTGCTAATGAGTCAATTTGAGGTTAACGGATATAAATGTACCCATGACAGTAAAAAACCTCAAGGCGAAATTGCTGTAATCAATACGTGTGGATTCATTGAAGCTGCAAAAGAAGAAAGTATCAATACTATACTTGAATTTGCTCAGGCAAAAGATGAGGGCAGACTAAATAAATTGTTTGTGATGGGGTGCCTTTCTCAAAGGTATCAAAAGGAGCTAGAAGCTGAAATACCACAAGTCGATAAATTTTATGGAAAGTTTAATTATAAGCAATTATTACAGGATCTTGGTAAGGCTGAGGTGAAAGCATGTGATGGAAAACGTCACATTACAACTCCGAGACATTATGCATATATAAAGATTAGTGAGGGATGCGACCGTCATTGTGCTTATTGTGCAATACCAATAATAACAGGAAAACATGTAAGCAGACCTATGCAAGAGATTCTAGATGAGGTCAGTCAACTTGTGGCTGATGGTACAAAGGAATTTCAGATCATAGCTCAAGAATTAACGTATTATGGCGTAGATATAGATGGAAATAGGCATATTGCGGAACTTATATCTAAAATGGCTGATATTCCAGGTGTTAAATGGATAAGACTTCATTATGCTTACCCTGCACATTTCCCTTGGGAACTGTTGAAGGTGATTAGAGAAAAAGATAATGTTTGCAACTATTTGGATATAGCCCTACAACATGTTTCTGACAATATGTTACAAAAAATGCAAAGACATGTAAGTAAGCAAGATACATATGATCTTGTGAGCAAACTGCGTGAAGAAGTGCCTGGCATACATATTAGAACTACACTTATGGTTGGATTCCCTGGTGAAACAGACGAAGATTTTAATGAACTGATGGCATTTGTGAAATGGGCCAGATTTGAACGTATGGGCGCTTTTACGTATTCTGAAGAAGAAGGTACATATAGCGCAGAACATTATACTGATGATATACCTGAGGATGTTAAAAACAGTCGACTTGACCAATTGATGGCACTTCAGCAGAATATAAGTGCTGAAATTGAGGCTGAAAAAGTTGGAAAGGTTATGACTGTCGTTATAGATCGTAAAGAGGGAGACTATTATATTGGAAGAACAGAATATTGCTCTCCCGAGGTAGATCCAGAGGTTCTTATCCCCACAGTTGAAAAACAGCTAAGAGTTGGTACTTTTTATAAGACTAAAATTACTTCTTCAGAAGAATTTGATTTATACGGAACCACTTTATTATAATGCTTATGAATAATAAAGACTTCATTACAGAACTTTCTAGGCGTACAGGTTATTCTACTGATGATACTCAGCGACTTGTGCGTGCGGTGATTGATGCTATGAGCAACAATTTTGAGAATGCAGACTCAGTTACCATTCCAAATTTCGGAACTTTCGAGGTGAAAAAGAAACTTGAAAGGATAGTTGTAAACCCTTCTACACAGCAGAGAATGCTTGTGCCACCTAAATTGGTGCTCAACTTCAAGCCTGTTACAAGTATAAAAGAGAAACTTAAAAACACGACGCAGGATGAGTAAGAAGACTATTAAGGATATAGCTGCCGAACTTGTTAACAAACATAGTTTACCACCTATTCAGGCAGACAATTTTGTCGATGAGATGTTCAAACTTGTTTCTGATGCGTTACCATCTGACAAGATTGTTAAGGTGAAAGGACTTGGCACTTTTAAAATAATTGAAGTGCAAGACAGAGAGAGTGTAAATGTGAACACAGGTGAACGAGTGGTGATAGAGGGCCATGGAAAGGTAAGTTTTACACCTGATAATTCAATGAAGGATTTGGTTAACAAACCTTTTTCTCAATTCGAAACGGTAATAGTCAATGATAATGTAGACTTTGCTGAGATAGATAATAAAGAGGAAGACGCTGCTATATTAGCTGAGATTAATGATTATAATGAAAGTCCTGAATCTGAATATACGTCAGAGCCTGAACCTGAAAAAGCATCAGAACAGAAGTTAACAATAGAAATTGAGTCTGTAACAGAATCAGAATCAATAAAAGAATCATCATCAGAATCGGTTATAGAACCAAATCAGATAATTAAACCTGAATCTGTAAATAAAGATAAACAGGATACTGAAGTTAGAGCAGAACAAATAAAACACACTGAATCATACTCAAAAAGTGAAAGAGAACCATTACAGGAAGCAGAACAAAAATCCTCATCTCAGCCGAAACAAATTGTTGATTCTAAATCTGTAAATAAATCAGAATCAGTTACAGAACCTAAATTGGTAAAAGAAAAATTAGAAGAGGTTGATTCTGAAAATGTATCGGAAAAAGAGATATCAACAGACTCCCAGGATGTAGATTTGCAAGAACACTCAAATCACTTGTTTTTGAAAGTTATATTTTCTATATTTGCTGCTTTGATAATATTCGGAGTAGGGTTCTGTATAGGTCAGTATATGTCAGAAAAAGGCATTTACAATGTGATGGAATGTACAAATATATTTGGGAAGGCAGATAAACCGATAGTAAAACCGATAGATAAATCTGCATATAGATCTCCTGTTAAGCATATGGGGAGACAAATATCTAAGTCAGATGTTCAATCGAAAGTGAAATCTGATTTGAAACCTACGATTGGTTCAGATAATAAAGTGAAAGCAAAATCAGAATTGGCTGAGGTCAAAGATAATGAATCACAATCTATTATATATGATAATAAAAACGCACAAGTAAGGACTGGTGCTTATCGTATAATAGGTGTAGATAAGATTATAACGTTGAAATCTGACGAATCTGTTAAAAGTCTTTCAGATCGTATGCTTGGGCCAGGGATGGAATGTTACATATCAGTTATAAATGATATAAATGGATCTAAAACGTTCAATAAGGGACAGAAAATAAAGATACCGAAGTTAGAACTTCGTCATCATAAGACGCATTAGGTTTAAAAGTTTCTTAAAATGTAAGTTTTAAGAAACTTTTTTAATATATTTTAGATGCTATTCTTCGCTGTTCATCTATTATTGTATTACTTTTGCGTCTAATTTAATGAATATAGAACAATAAATATCAAATTATAGAGATTATGGCAGAAGCTATTGATATCCGTGAACTAAATATGCGGATTGAACAACAAAGTGCGTTCGTTACAAACCTTACCACAGGTATGGACCGCGTTATTGTAGGTCAGAAACATTTGATCGACTCACTTATTATCGGTCTGTTAAGCGACGGACATATTCTTCTGGAAGGTGTGCCTGGACTTGCTAAGACTTTAGCAATAAAGACTCTATCAAAACTTATTGATGCAGATTATAGTCGTATACAATTTACGCCAGATTTGTTGCCTGCAGATGTTATCGGTACATTGATATATTCTCAGAAAGAGGAGAAATTTAATGTAAAAAAAGGACCTGTGTTCGCCAATTTCGTATTGGCTGATGAAATAAACCGTGCACCAGCTAAAGTTCAGAGTGCATTGCTAGAGGCTATGCAGGAACATGAAATAACTATAGGAAGTGAAACATTCAAGTTGCCTAATCCGTTTCTTGTAATGGCCACTCAGAACCCAATAGAACAGGAAGGCACATATCCATTGCCAGAGGCCCAGGTTGACCGTTTCATGTTAAAGGTCGTTATTGATTATCCTACTTTGGAAGAAGAAAAAATGATTATACGTGAGAATCTCACTAGTGGACTGCCAAATGTGACTCCTGTAATAACAGCCGAAGATATTTTGAAGGCTCGTGAGGTTGTGCGTGATGTGTATATTGATGAGAAAATAGAACAATATATTGCGGATATAGTTTTTGCTACGCGTTATCCAGACCGTTATGGACTGAAGGATATGAAAGAGTTGATAAGCTTTGGAGGTTCTCCGCGTGCCAGTATAAATCTTGCAAAGGCAGCAAGAGCGTATGCTTTTATTAAGAGACGTGGATATGTCGTTCCTGAGGATGTCCGTGCGGTTGCACATGATGTCTTGCGTCATCGTATAGGACTTACCTATGAGGCAGAAGCTAATAATATTTCCAGCGAAGAGATAGTTAGTAAGATAATAAACAAAGTGGAGGTTCCTTAATGGACACTTCGGATATACTAAAAAAAGTCCGCAAAATTGAAATAAAAACTCGTGGACTGAGCAATAATATCTTTGCAGGCCAATATCATTCGGCCTTTAAGGGCAGGGGTATGGCGTTCAGTGAAGTTCGTGAGTATCAGTTTGGAGATGATGTACGTGATATAGATTGGAATGTCACGGCACGTTTTCATCGTCCTTATATTAAAGTGTTCGAGGAAGAACGAGAACTTACTGTAATGTTACTGATTGATGTCAGTGGTTCACTTGATTTCGGTACTGCTCGGCAGTTGAAGAAAGACATGGTGACTGAGATTGCTGCAACATTGGCTTTCAGCGCTATCCAGAATAATGATAAAATAGGTGTAATATTCTTTTCTGATAAGATAGAAAAATATATACCTCCTAAGAAGGGGCGCAAGCATATTCTCTATATAATAAGAGAGATGTTAGATTTCCATCCAGAAAGTCAGAAAACAGATATAAAGATGGCTGTTGAATATCTGACAAGGGTTATGAAACGCCGTTGCACTGCTTTTATTCTTAGTGACTTCTATACAAGGGATGACTTTGAAAATGCTATTACCATATGTAACAGAAAAAATGATATGGTGGCTATACAGGTTTATGATCCAAGAGCCAAACGTCTGCCTGACGTAGGTCTTATGCGTGTCAAGGACGCAGAAACAGGACATGAAATGTACATTGATACAAGCAGCAAGCGACTTAGACAGGCTCATGAGAGGTATTGGATAAATAGAGAGAAAACACTTAAGAATATTTTTAATAAGAGTAACATTGATAATGTTGCAATTGCTACTAATGAGGATTTCGCCAAGTCGCTATTGCAATTATTTTCTCAAAGAAGTTAAAATGAAGAGAGTCTTATCTTTTATTATAGGTTTGGTTGCAGTACTTAATGTTAGTGCTCAGAATGTGAATGTAGAGACCAAAATTGACTCTATACAGATGTTTGTCGGTGAACAGGTCCATATAACTCTTACTGTTACTATGGGTGAAAAACAGCACCTTAAAATGCCTGTATTCAAAGCTTCTCAGTATATTACTCCAGGTGTTGAAGTGCTTGGTTCTGATCCTGCAGATACTATATCGCTAGATAATAATATGATATCAGTATCAAAGAAGTATACACTTACTTCTTTTGATGAAAAATTGTATTATTTGCCACCAATGAAAGTTACTGTTGATGGTAAACTATATGAAAGTAAAAGCCTTGCTTTGAAAGTGCTCACGGTTAATGTGGACATGAAGCATCCTGAAAAATTTTTTGGTCCCAAAGATGTGCAAAACAATCCATTCGAATGGAATGATTGGAGCTTAATATTCTGGTTTAGTGTATTAATGGTAATTTTATGTGGTATAGGATATTATCTTTATCTTATATATAAAGGTCATAAACCAGTATCGGTAAACATAAAGATGATTAAACGCTTGTTGCCACATCAGAAGGCAATGAATGAGATAGAGCAGATAAAAGCCAATAAAATGGTAACATCAGAGAATGCAAAGGAATATTATACGCGTCTTACAGATACATTAAGAAAGTATATAGAAGATCGCTTTGGATTCTCTGCAATGGAGATGACTAGTAGTGAGATTATCAGCAGGTTGCAAGATACAGGTGATCAGAAGATGATAGAAGAGCTTAAAGGGTTATTCCGTACGGCTGATCTAGTAAAATTTGCAAAGTACTCTACACTGATTAACGAAAATGATATGAATCTTGTTAATGCAATTGATTTTATCAATAGTACAAAGATAGAGAATCAGGCTACAGCAGAGAAAGCTATTCCGCAATTAACAGAAAAAGAGAAACGAAGCAGAAAATCTCGCATAATATTACGAACTCTTATCTTGCTTATTGTGGTTGTATGTGCAGCTATGCTCACATATATTGTATACACGATGTTAGAATTAATATAAAGGAAAAATCATGGAATTTGCCAACAAAGAATATTTGTTTTTGCTATTGTTATTGATACCTTACATCTTGTGGTTCATGTTGTATCGCAAGAAGAGTGAGCCTACAATGCAAATGAGCGATACTTATGCATATAGGTATGCGCCAAAGAGTTGGAAAGTTAGAATTATAAATTTACCTTTTTTCCTTCGTATAATAACATTTGTAATGATTATATTGGTCTTGGCACGTCCTCAGACGCATAATTCATGGAAGCATGAAAATGTAGAAGGTATAGATATTATGCTTGCCATGGATGTCTCTACCAGTATGTTGGCTGAGGATTTGAAACCAAACAGAATAGAGGCTGCGAAGGCAGTTGCTGCAGAGTTTATTGCAGGTAGACCAAATGATAATATTGGCCTTACTATATTTGCAGGTGAAGCTTTCACTCAATGCCCTATAACTACCGATCACCAGTCATTGCTTAATTTGCTTCAGAATGTTCGTACTGATATTGCTGCAAGAGGACTGATACAGGATGGTACTGCTATCGGTATGGGACTGGCAAATGCAGTAAGTAGACTAAAAGATAGTAAAGCTAAGAGTAAAGTTGTGATACTACTTACAGATGGCTCAAATAATATGGGAGATATATCACCAATGACGGCTGCTGAAATAGCTAAAAGTCTTGGTATTAGAGTTTATACTATCGGTGTCGGTACAAATAGGATGGCCCCTTATCCTATGCCTGTAGCAGGTGGCGTGCAATATGTTAATATACCTGTTGAGATTGATACGCAAACTTTATCTGATATCGCAGCGACTACTGATGCTGACTTTCACAGAGCGACCAATACATCGCAGTTGAAACAGATATACCGTTCGATAGACAAGCTGGAAAAAACAAAACTTAATGTTAAGAAATACAGTAAAAAATATGAGGCATATCAGCCATTTGCTATAGTAGCTGTATTGTCGTTGTTACTTGAGATATTACTGCGTGTAACAGTTTTACGTAGGATACCTTGACTGTAATTTAAATTTAATAAGAAAATGTTTCGATTTGAAGATTCTATATTTCTGTATTTATTATTGGTGATACCTGTATTGGCTCTCATCAGATTCTTCAGTTGCAGAAGCCAAAAGAAGAGATTGCGCAAGTTTGGTGACCCCGAAATACTAAAACAGATGATGCCTGATGTATCATGGTATCGCCCATCTTTAAAGTTCTGGTTATTGGAATTTGCTTTATTCCTGCTAATTGTGATGTTAGCCCGTCCACAGATGGGAACTAAAATTAGTCACGAGCAACGTAATGGTATAGAGACAATTATTGCATTGGATATAAGTAATTCTATGCGCGCTGAAGATGTTGAGCCATCACGTCTTGACAAAAGTAAGATGCTTATAGAGAATATGGTAGACAATTTCACTAATGATAAGATAGGACTTATTGTATTTGCAGGTAATGCATTTGTACAGTTACCAATTACTAGTGATTATGTCTCTGCAAAAATGTTTTTGAACAACATCGATCCTAGCATGATAGCTACGCAGGGAACTGACATAAAGGGCGCTATTGATATGGCGACAAATTGTTTTACACAAGAGGAAGGTGTTGGTAAGGCGATTATAGTGATAACAGATGGTGAAGACCATGAAGGTGGTGCCGTAGAAGCTGCGCAGGCTGCAAAGAAGAAAGGTATGCGTGTTTATGTTTTGGGCGTAGGATCGTCAAAGGGATCACCAATACCATTATCTGGTTCAGGTGGTTATATGAAAGACAATACAGGCCAGACTGTAATTTCTGTTCTTAACGAAAATATGTGTAAGGAAGTAGCATCTGCAGGTGGAGGCGCATATATACATGTTGACAATAATAGTACAGCCCAGGAACAGTTGAATTCGGAACTCGCAAAATTGTCAAAGAAAGATATGAACAGTACCATATATAGTGAATATGACGAGCAGTTCCAGGCTTTTGGTATACTTGCTATTGTTGTATTGGTAATAGAGATTTGTATTCTTGATCGTAAGAATCCTCTTCTTAAAAACATAAAATTATTCCGTAGGAAATGAAAGGTATAAGATATATATTCATACTTATAGCATTAGTCATCAATGTGACTGTAATGGCCCAGACAGACCGTATGTATATTACGGCAGGCAATAAGCTTTACCATGGCGGACAGTATGCCAAGTCTGAGATTCTGTATCGAAAGGCTATTGAGAAGAATCCACGTAATGCACAGGCAATATACAATCTTGGTAATGCACTCCTTATGCAGAAAAAGGATTCTTTGGCTGTTAATCAGTATCAGAATGCTTCTAAGATGGAAACAAATAAAATCAGACTTTCAAAGTCATTTCATAATATAGGTGTTATATGTCAGGCTCACCAGATGTATGATGAAGCTATAAAGGCATATGAACAGGCTCTTAGAAATAATCCTCGTGACAATGAAACAAGATATAATCTCGTACTTTGTAAGAGGCTACAGAAGCAGAATCCACAGAAGAAAAATAAAAATAAGAAAAATAAGGACAAGGATAAGGACAAAAAGGACAAGAAAAACCAGAATAAAGACAAAGATAAAAATAAGGATCAGCAGAAAAAGGATCAGCAGAAAAAAAATCAGATGAGTAAAGATAATGCTGAACAGCTACTTAATGCAGCAATACAGCAGGAACAGGCTACACAGGAACGTTTGAAAAAAGCTATGCAGCAGCCACGTACCCGTCAATTACAGAAAAATTGGTAATAATGTTATTAATCAACGTATATGAAGAGACTATACTTACTTATAATATTATCTATAATTACTACAGCTACTTTTGCGCAACGTCTTGTTGCATCAGTGCCTTCGCATGTAGCAGTAGGTGAACAGTTCAGATTAACATATACTGTTAATACGCAGAATGCCAACGGATTTCATTCAGGCAATATTCCAGACGCTCTGGAAGTCTTAATGGGACCTAGTACATCATCTCAGTCAAGTTTTCAAATGGTGAATGGACATACTAGTAGTTCCTCTAGTATTACATATACTTATATTATTTGTGCAAACAAGAATGGAACATTTGTTATTCCGCCTGCTCATATAAATGTAGGTGGAAGAAGCATCTCTTCCAATGCGTTGCGTATATCTGTATCAGGACATGCTAGTTCTTCAAATTCAAATTCTGGCGGTAATTATGATAGTAAATCGCATATGAGAACTGCTGGTTCGCGTGTTAGTTCAGCTGACTTGTTTATAAAAGTAAAGGCAAACAAGACAAGGGTTCATGAACAAGAACCTGTATTGTTGACTTATAAGGTATATACATTGGTAGATCTTACTCAGTTGGAAGGAAAAATGCCTGATCTTAAAGGCTTTCATACACAAGAGGTTACGTTACCACAACAAAAGAGTTTTCGTGTGGAACGTTTGAATGGACGTGCTTACCGCACTGTTACTTGGAGCCAATACGTAATGTATCCCCAGATGACTGGTAAATTGCAGATTCCTTCAATAGATTTTAATGGAGTAGTAGTACAGCAAAATAGAAATGTTGATCCCTTCGAAGCTTTTTTTAATGGAGGTTCCGGATATGTTGAACAACGTAAGACAGTAAAAGCACCAGGATTGACAATACAGGTAGATCCTCTTCCTACGCGTCCTTCCAATTTCTCTGGTGGTGTTGGACTTTTTAATATATCTGCCCAACTCAACAAGAAAGAGGTTCGTGCTAATGATCCTGTTACATTGAGAGTCGTAATAAGTGGTGTGGGTAATCTTAAACTTATCAAGCAACCTGTTGTTAATTTCCCTAAAGACTTTGATAAGTATGATGCTAAGATAACAGACAAAACAAAGCTAACTGCTAATGGTGTTGAGGGTAACATGATATATGATTTCATTGCAGTACCTCGTCACCAAGGAAAGTTTGTTATCCCAGCTGTAGAATTTACATATTACGATACTAGTACCAATAGTTATAAGACGATTAAGACAAGTAAGTATGAGCTGAATGTACTTAAAGGTAGTGGCAATGGTTCTGTTAGTGATTTTAGCGGAGATGAAGCTGGATTGCAGAATAGTGATATACATTTTATTAAAGTTGGAGATACTAAGCAGCACGATATAACCGACTTCTTCTATGGTTCGACAACATATGTAACTTTACTGTCAATACTGCTTATAGCATTTGTAACATTAATAGTGGTTTTCAGAAAACGTGCTATTGACAATGCGAACATCGGTAAGATGAGAGGTAAGAAGGCTAATAAAATAGCCACTAAACGCCTTAAAATGGCTAGTAAATTGATGTTTGAAGGCAAACATAATGAATTCTATGATGAAGTGCTTAGGGCCCTTTGGGGGTATGTCGGTGATAAACTCAACATACCGGTGGAGCGATTATCCAAGGATAATATAAGTGATAAATTGCAATCACGTGGTGTCGATTCAGATAAGATATACACTTTTATAGACGCAATAAATGAATGTGAGTTTGAACGCTATGCACCTGGAGATACGTCTGGTAATATGGAAAAAGTATTTGGTAAAGCTATGAATGCTATTGAAAATATTGACAGTATACTTGGAAAAGTGCGCGTTGGCAAAAATGTTATGGCAAAATCGCTTATAATGTTTGCCATGCTTTCTTTGTCGTTATCGGCTAATGCCATAACAAAAATGAATGCAGATAGTGCTTATGTGCATGAGAATTATCAACAGGCGATTGCTGATTACGAAGAGTTGCTTAAAAGTGGTGTGAGTGCAACAATATATTATAACCTTGGAAATGCCTATTATCGTACAGACAATATTACTAAGGCCGTGCTCAATTATGAAAGGGCTTTGCTTTTGTCACCAGGTGATAGGGATATTAGATTTAATCTGCAGCTAGCGCGTAGCAAAACTATAGATAAAATAACTCCAGAAAGTGAAATGTTTTTTGTTACATGGTACCATTCTCTTGTAAATATAACGAGTGTAGATGGATGGGCTGAGTTTGGCCTTGTTAGTCTTGTTATATCTTTGATATTAGCTTTATTTTATCTTTTTTCAGGTAAAGTTTGGGTCCGTAAAACAGGCTTTTTTGCTGGAGCGTTTCTTTTTGTATCATTCCTTTTGAGTAATGTTTTTGCGTACCAACAGAAACAACAACTGATAAATAGAACAGGCGCTATTATAATATCCTCATCTGCGACGGTAAAAAGTACACCATCAGTAGGAGGTACCGATCTTTTTGTACTCCATGAAGGTACGAAAGTCACAATATCAGATGGCTCTATGAAGGGCTGGAAAGAGATAAAGGTGGCAGATGGAAAAGAAGGTTGGATTCCAATAAAACAAATTGAGATTATATAAAAATGAGTTTACAGGGGTTGATAGAATTAGACCAACAGTTGCTACATTCGCTAAATGGTAGTGATTCACTTTTTCTTGATGGATTAATAAAAACAATTTCATCAGGATATACATGGATACCTTTGTATCTTGCGCTTTTCTATATTATTGTGCGGAACAATGAAAATATGTCTCAGATATTACTTGTAGTTGGATGTAGTGCATTGTGTTTACTTTTATCAGAAGGGGTGGCTGAAGGAATTGTTAAACCGATGGTTGAGAGGTTCCGTCCTACATATGATCCCTTTATTAAAGATACAATTGATACCGTAGATGGAATAACAGGTGCACAGCCTTATGGTTTTTTCTCATCTCATGCGGCAAATACGGTAGGTATAACTATGTTATTTATTCTCATAGTGCGAAGTCGTGTTCTTTCAGTTACTATGGTAATATGGGCCTTGATTAATTGTTATTCACGTATTTATCTTGGCGTTCATTATCCCGGCGATGTGATTTGCGGGATATTATGGGGATGTGTTTCAGGTCTCATTTCTTATGTATTATATTGGCGTATTCATCGTAAGATAACTTCGCCAGACAATTATATTTCATCTCAGTATACATCAAGTGGTTATAGCTTTGCTGATATAGATGTGGCGGAATCTGTATTTGTGTTTACTATAATATATGCGATGCTATGTGGGCTATTTTTTTAATTTATGATTATGGATACAAAACATATAAAAATCAGTGACTACAATTATCCTTTACCTGATGAGCGTATAGCGAAATTCCCTATAGCTCAGCGTGACCATTCAAAACTATTGTTGTATAAGCATGGTGAAGTGGGAGAGGATGTATTTTACAATTTACCCAAATATCTGCCATCTGGCGCTCTAATGATATTTAACAACACTAAGGTGATACAGGCCCGTATTCATTTTAGGAAGGAAACGGGTGCACTTATCGAGGTTTTCCTATTAGAGCCTGCAGATCCAACAGATTATGAACTAATGTTTCAGACTACATCAACTTGTTCATGGCTTTGTATGGTAGGAAACCTTAAGAAATGGAAAGAAGGTGTTCTAAAGCGTGATTTTGAGATAAAGGATGAAAACCTTACTCTCGTTGCTGAGCGTATAAAAGAACAAGGGACAAGCCAACTAGTCAAGTTCACATGGGATAATGCAAACATAACTTTTGCTGATATACTCGAAACTGTAGGGGAACTACCTATACCTCCATATCTTAACAGGGAGACTCAGGAGAGTGACAAGGAGACGTATCAGACGGTCTACTCTAAAATAAAAGGTTCAGTGGCTGCTCCAACAGCTGGTTTGCATTTTACAGAGTCTGTACTTAAAGATCTTGATGATCATGGCATTGACCGTGAAGAATTGACATTGCATGTTGGTGCTGGTACATTTAAACCTGTGAAGAGCAAAGAAATTGAAAATCATGAGATGCATACAGAATATATTAGCGTGCATCGTTCCACACTAGAGAAACTTATACGCCACGAAGGTAAGGCTATAGCAGTAGGTACTACAAGCGTACGTACACTTGAAAGCCTTTATTATATAGGTGTCCGTTTAAGTAAATATCCAGAAGCTACAGAAGAGGAATTGCATATTAATCAGTGGGAACCATATGATACTAATCCAACGATGTCGGCTGTCGATTCAATTAAAGAAATTTTGTCATATCTTGACCGTAATGGTCTTAATGCACTACATACTAGTACTCAAATAATAATAGCTCCTGGCTATAAATATAAAATAGTAAAAATGCTTATAACCAATTTCCATCAACCTCAGAGTACATTATTACTTTTAGTAAGTGCTTTTGTTAATGGTGATTGGCATAAGATATATGATTATGCCCTTGCTCACGATTTTCGTTTCTTGAGCTATGGCGACAGTTCACTCTTAATACCATAAAAACATGAAAAAAGGTGATAAAGTAAGGTTCTTAAGCGAAACGGGTGGTGGCATTATAGCTGGTTTCAAAGACAAATATACTGTTCTTGTTGAGGATGAGGACGGTTTTCAGATACCTACGCCATTAAATGACATTGTTATAGTAGAGACTGACGATTATAATATAGCAAAAGTTCATACTGGTGCTGCGCCAGGTACAACAGCAAAACAGGCAAAGAGTGATAAATTAACAAATAAAGAAGAAGATGATTCTGATTATGATCCTTCTGACAGGCCTATTGCATTTAAAGCTCAGGTGAACGAGAGAAAAGGTGGAGATAAACTATCTGCATATCTAGCTTTTGTTCCTGTTGATATTAAAGAAGTTAGCAAAACAACATTCGATGCATACTTTGTTAATGACAGTAACTATTATATGCATTATACGTATCTTTCTGCTGAAGGCAGTGAATGGCACCTTCGCAATACTGGTGAGGTTGAACCTAATACAAAGATGTTTATAGAAGAATTCGGAAGAGAGGCATTGGGCGATATAGAACGCGTAGCCATTCAGATAGTAGCTTATAAAAAAGAAAAAGTTTTCTTGTTAAAACCTACCGTAGATGTTCAATTTCGAATTGACTCTGTAAAATTTTACAAACTCCATACATTTCAGGATAATGACTTCTTTGAGACTCCGGCTCTCATCTATACAATAATAGAAAATGACAAGTCTGTGCGCCCTCTTGTTGTTGATGTTGAAAAATTGAAGCATGAGATGTATAGGAAAAAAGACTTAGATGATAGACTTATTCCTCAGCCAGCCAGACGTACAGATGATAAGAACTCTCCTGTAGTAATAGATTTACATTCAGACGAATTATTAGAGACAACAGCTGGAATGAATTCTGCAGATATATTAAATTTTCAGTTGGAAAAATTCCGTAATACTTTAGAGACTTTTAAGGATAAACGCGGTACTAAGATAGTTTTTATACATGGAAAAGGAGAAGGTGTACTTCGCCATGCTTTGATACATGAATTGAGTTATCGTTATAAGCAATATTCATATCAAGACGCAAGTTTTCAGGAATATGGTTATGGAGCGACACAAGTAACAATACGCTAACAGCATAATAAAACAAACGAGTATGAATCACGGATTTATAAAAGTGGCAAGCGCTATTCCAGCGGTTAAAGTTGCAGATTGCAGGTTCAATGTGCAGCAGATAGAGTCTTTGATAGCCCAGTCGGAAGGCAAAGGAGTCGAAGTAATCGTCTTTCCAGAACTTTCATTGACAGGATATTCTTGTCAGGATTTGTTTCGCGGTCAGATGCTATTGGATGAGGCTGAGACCTCAATACTTCAACTGCTTGATTTTACAAGAAAGTTAGATATTATAACAATTGTAGGGCTTCCTATAGCTGTTGGTGGTGTTTTGCTTAATTGTGCAGTAGTAATACAGAAAGGACTAATATTAGGCATTGTTCCAAAAACATATTTGCCAAACTATAATGAATTTTATGAGAAACGTTGGTTCGCGTCTGCACGTGATATAAATCCATCTCAATTCCGTTTTGCAGGTAATGTTATAACAATATCTTCAGAACCGCAATTATTCAGAACTTGCGATGGAATGACTTTTGGAATAGAAATATGTGAAGATGTATGGGCACCTACACCTCCAAGCAATCAACTTACATTGTCTGGTGCTGACGTTATTTTTAATCTTTCTGCCAGTAACGAACTAATTGGCAAGCATGATTATCTGGTAAGTCTACTTTCTCAACAAAGTGCGCGTACTATATGTGGATACGTTTATAGTGGATGTGGATATGGTGAAAGCACTCAGGATGTAGTATATGGGGGCAACGCGTTAGTGTTTGAGAACGGCAAACTGATAGTTCAGTCAGATCGTTTCAGTTTTTCACAACAATTGCTTATATCCCAGATAGATATAGAAAAATTACGTACTGAGCGCCGCAATAACACTACATTTGTTAATGCTCAGAAAGGTGCTGTATCAAGAGTAATAGATGCAAAACCTGTAACGCCCAGAGATTTTGAGTTTCTTCGTGATGTTAATCCACATCCATTTATTCCAACAGGTAATGATATGGAAAAGAATTGTCAGGAGATCTTTAATATTCAGATAGCAGGACTTGCAAAGCGGCTTAATCATACAGGAAGTCGCCATGTCGTAATTGGAATAAGTGGAGGATTGGATTCTACTTTGGCTTTGCTAGTATGCGTAAAGACATTTGATAAACTTCATATACCTCGTACAGGTATAATAGGTGTTACAATGCCAGGATTTGGCACAACAGACCGTACTCATGTCAATGCAGTAAGTCTTATGGACAGCTTGGGAGTGTCTTCAAGAGAGATTAATATATCAGATGCAGTTCGCCAACACTTTAGCGACATTGGTCAAGATGCAGAAAATCATGATGTTACATATGAAAATTCTCAAGCAAGAGAGCGTACACAAATCCTAATGGATTTAAGTAATAAGCTAGGTGGGCTTGTCATAGGAACTGGTGACTTATCCGAATTGGCTTTGGGATGGGCTACATATAATGGAGACCATATGAGCATGTATGGAATAAATGTAGGAGTCCCCAAAACACTTATTAAATACCTAGTTAATTATGTGGCAGAAAATGGAATTGATGATAAGTCGCGGGTAACCCTTCTCGATATTATTCAAACACCAATAAGTCCGGAGCTCATACCTGCTGATGAAGAAGGAAATATAAAGCAAAAAACAGAAGATTTAGTTGGTCCATACGAATTACATGATTTCTTTTTATATTATTTTTTGCGTTATGGATTTCGTCCTTCAAAGATTTACTTCCTTGCAAAAAAAGCATTTGATGGTACACATAAAGAAGTTGGAATTTATTCTGATGAAATAATTAAAAAATGGCTTACTACATTCTTTAGACGATTCTTTAATCAGCAGTTTAAACGCAGTTGTTTACCTGACGGACCAAAAGTTGGTAGCGTAAGCCTTAGTCCGAGAGGTGACTGGCGTATGCCAACAGATGCAAGCAGTGCTTTATGGCTAGCAGAATGCAACGATTTGTAATATATGTATATTATAGTCGTTAGCGCAAACAGTTATATTGATTTAAGTCAAAAATAGCATTGTTTTGAATAAAAACAGAGTAAAAATATATTTTAATAAGATATATATTAATAACTTTGCAGTACAAAAAGAAAATATCTCAATAGGTAATAGTTTAATTTAAGGTAGATGGTATTCAGAATAAAATAAGAGGATGTACAACATCCTCTTATTTTTATTTGAAAGCTATAATTCTGGTAATTTCCTTGTCAAAATAAAATGTTTGTAAATTCTTATGTGTCTTTCCTTTTCCAGATTGCGTGTTATAAGTCACCCGTATAAAATAATATACGTCAGGTAGTTTCCCTGCTGTATATTTAATACCATTTTTATATAATTTTAGGTCGTTAGCCTTTTTACGCATATCCATGACCATACTGTCTGATATGAAACTGGATGAATCAATTTTGCCAAAGTTTTTCTCGTTTATAACAGAAAAGTCCTTGACATTGGCCTCCATAAAATCATTTACTAGACTTTTAGCTTTGTACTGTTGCCCACATGATGATAGCAACAATACAAAGCATATAGCTAATAATAAACTATACTTATTCATTATTAATAACTTCTAGCTATTAGTACACGTTTTGTCGCAGGCTTTCCAGATACCATATCTGTACCAGGAGTTTGTTCGAAATCAAAAGGTACACAACGTATAGTAGCTTGAGTATCCTCCTTTATTTTTGCTTCAGTTTCAGAAGTACCGTCCCAATGACAAAGGAAGAATCCACCATCTTTAATACGCTCTTTAAATTCATCATAATTGTCACACTCATATATATGTGAATCGCGATAAGACTTAGCTTTTTCAAACATATTATTCTGTATTTCATCTAACAAAACCTTAACATGTTCAACTATCCCCTCTATGGCAACAGTTTCTTTCTCTAGTGTATCACGGCGCATAATTTCAATAGTACCGTTTTCAAGATCACGGCCACCCATACAAAGACGTACAGGAACACCTTTAAGTTCATAATCAGCAAATTTGAAACCTGGACGTTTATTGTCTGCGTCATCATATTTTACAGAAATTCCTAAATCTTTCAAACCGTTAATAATCGGAGAGAGACGTTCTGTAATAGACTTTAGTTGCTCTTCACCTTTGGATATTGGCACAATTACAACTTGTATTGGAGCTAACTGTGGTGGAAGAACAAGACCATTGTCATCACTGTGTGTCATAATTAATGCACCTATTAGTCGTGTCGAAACGCCCCATGACGTAGCCCAAACATATTCAGGCTTATTTTCCTTGTTTAGGTATGTTACATCAAAAGCTTTGGCAAAGTTTTGCCCGAGGAAATGGCTAGTACCACTTTGCAAAGCCTTTCCGTCTTGCATCATAGCCTCAATTGTATACGTGTCAAGTGCTCCGGCAAAACGCTCAGTTTCACTCTTTACGCCTTGCATTACAGGCACAGCCATCCATTTTTCTGCAAATTCTGCATATATGTGTAACATTTTCTGTGCTTCAGCTTCAGCTTCTTCTTTCGTAGCATGTGCCGTATGTCCTTCTTGCCACAAGAACTCACTTGTGCGGAGGAAAGGACGTGTTCGCATTTCCCAGCGCATAACGTTACACCACTGATTACACATTAGTGGGAGATCACGCCATGAATGAATCCAGTTTTTATATGTGTTCCATATAATTGTCTCTGAAGTTGGGCGTATGATAAGTTCTTCATCAAGCTTAGCTGTCGGGTCAACCTCAACACCGCTTTTATCCTCCTTTGCACGAAGTCTGTAGTGAGTAACTACTGCGCACTCTTTGGCAAACCCTTCCACATGTTCCGCTTCTTTGCTTAAAAAAGATTTAGGGATAAGCAGAGGAAAGTATGCATTCTGAGCACCCGTCTCTTTAAACATTTTGTCTAGTTGCTGTTGCATTTTTTCCCATATGGCATAACCGTAAGGTTTGATAACCATACATCCTCTCACAGGAGATTGTTCTGCAAGGTCAGCTTTCATTACAAGATCATTATACCACTGACTATAATTATCAGCTCTTTTTGTCAGTTCTTTTAATTCTTTAGCCATAAATTCTTGTCTTATTGATAAATTTGATTGCAAAAGTACTAAAAAAAGTTGGTAAAGGTGTTGTTATACTCAAAAAAGAGTATCTTTGCATTACGATATTTATTAAACAATTTAAAATGAAAGATTATGAAGAAGTTTAAAGTATTCACGTTGTTCCTTTGTTTAGGAATAATACTGAGCGGTTGTAATAACCTTACCAAAGGTGCTGGTATAGGTGCTGCTGGTGGTGCTGTACTTGGTGGAATAATTGGAAATATAGCAGGAAATACGGCAGTAGGTGCGGCAGTAGGTGCAGCAGTAGGTGCAGGAACCGGTGCTGTTATTGGCAAGCATATGGATAAAGTAAAACAGGAAGCGGCTCAAGTTAAAAATGCTAAGGTTGAAACTGTTCAGGACAAAAATGGTCTACAGGCTGTTAAGGTCACTTTTGATTCAGGAATTCTTTTTGCTACTAACAAATCTGAATTGAGTAGTTCAGCTAAGACATCTCTGGCTAAGTTTGCGCAAGTACTTAATAACAACAAAGATTGCGATATAGCAATATATGGTCATACAGATAATACCGGCAATGATGGTATCAATCTACCTTTATCTCTTCAGAGGGCACAGAGTGTGCAGAACTATCTGAGTAGCTGTGGCGTACAGTCTAGAGTTTTCAAGTCAGTTGATGGCAAGGGTTCATCTACTCCTGTAGCTGATAATTCAACAGCAGAAGGGCGTCAACAGAATCGTCGTGTTGAAGTATACATGTATGCAAGTACAGACATGATCAATGCAGCTAATAATGGAAATCTGAATAACTAATTTATTGTTGAAAAAATAGTTTTGTGAAAATCAAATTAGTAAAAAAAATTATCCGATGGATTGTGGTTGCTTTTTTTGGCTCCACAATCCTTTCGGTTGTAGCTTACCGCTTTATTCCCGTTTATTTTACTCCACTTATGTTCATCCGCTGTCTTCAGCAGATGGGTAGTGGCGAGTCGTTAAAAATGAAACATCATTGGGTACCGATGGATGAAATATCTCCCCATCTTCCTGTCTCAGTTATGGCTAGTGAAGACCAGAGATTCCTCCTTCATCATGGTTTTGACTATGATGCGATAGAAAGGGCTGCTATGCATAATATTGATGGCGGAAAAAAACAAGGAGCATCTACAATAAGTCAGCAGACGGCAAAGAATGTTTTCCTTTGGCCAGGACGTTCGTGGGTACGTAAAGGTTTTGAAGCCTATTTTACAGTACTCATTGAGTTCATGTGGAGCAAGCAACGTATTATGGAAGTTTATCTTAATTCTATAGAGATGGGTGAGGGAATATACGGTGCACAAGCTGTTGCTAAGGAACATTTCGGAGTAAATGCTTACGAATTATCAAAACTGCAATGTGCACTAATAGCATCGTCATTGCCTAATCCTCGTAAATTTGATTCTGGTCATCCTTCATCGTATATGTTTAAACGCCAGCGTCAGATTATTTCAAATATGAAATTTATACCTGCTTTTCCAAAAGAAGGAGAAGATGTGAACCCTAATACAACAGTAGGTGGAATTTATCACAAGAGAAAATGAAAGCAATATAAATAATGAAATCCGCCATCCTAATAATGTTTTGTTGAGAATTTAGGATGGCGGATTATTTTATTTAAATAATAAACTGTTTTGCTTCGTAATTATTCAGTATAAAAATCTATAAGTCTTTTTATAGCCTGTATGCAAACAGGGCAGAACTCAGGAGTCGTATTATCTCTCATTCTGCATCTCTGTACACCTCGGTATACCCCCTTCATGCTATATCCTGCACCCTCAAATACACCAATACGAGTGTATTGCGTTTTCTCTTTTTTACTTTCAGGTGTTGGTATAGGCGTTCCTTTTGATATCAGATTTTCCCATTTCCCGTGAAAGTCTTTTAATGTAGTGAGATTAGGTTCCCAAGGTTCTATATCATGAGGATACATTGGAATTTGCTCAGATTCATACGCATATTCATCACCAAGTCCAGCAAAACTATGTCCAAACTCGTGTACTACTACAGGTTTAAACCATTTATTATGTGTCATCGAAAGATTGTAAGAATTTAGTATGCCGCCTCCTCCATACTTTTCAGTGTTTACAAGAACAATAATATGCTCATAAGGTGTACCAGCAAGAATGTCATGCATATCTTTCAGGTTGAGTGTCGTTAGATAGCGATCAGAATAGAAAGTGTCAAAATGTGAATGTAGAGCGGTATTTTTCCATATACCTTTAGATGGCTCACTTGTTCCGCTTTCTATAGAAGGTGCCTCTACCGCAACAATATTAAACTTTGAGCGCATTGATTTAAATGGCTCGTGTTCAAACAGTGCCTCCATAGCAGTTCTTGCATCATTTTCAAATGTCTGCATTTCATCCTTTTTATATCCCTCAGACAGGTATGCTATATGTATACATCTATTACTGTCTGCTGCTGCTTGAAGAGTTATATAAGGCGTAACATTATGTTCTCCTATACTATGTATAAGAATATCTTTAGGAGCAACAATATGAGTATATGATGAGATTATCTCACGCCTGTTATTTCTGAGATCAACTGTTATTGAGACGGTATCTTTTGGAAAAGGAACTAGAAATACATTCTCAAAAGATCTCTTTGTAGCTTTTGCCTCATCATATGATAACCATTCTTGAAACAATGTAGAAAACGAATTACGGTAAATAACAGTGCCTGTCTTTTTATCTTTTACTGTTATTTGTCCATTACCTTCAACAGGTATTTCTGCAAGTTTTTGTTTCTTTCCATACCAGTGTGGCTCTGTTTTCAACTCATCAAGAAAGATGCTTTGCTGTTTTACATCACCACCGAAGATATAATCCAACCTTAATGTTTTATTAACAAAATAATCATCAAAATTTTGTGCTTTTGATGATTGGCAAAAAAATATGCCGCATACTATAATTGCGGCAAATAATAATCTTTTCATATTTATAATTTTATATGTCAAAAGGATCCTGTTTCATTAATGTCTTGATATAGTTGCGTTCCCAGTCATCTTCGTGAAAGATAGTATCATTAAATTTAAGTATGTCAATATCCATTTTTATAAGACCTTTAGATCTTTCCGCTTTAGTGTTTCCACATTTACGCTCCAGCTGTTTAATAGCTCTGGAAACTTGTGGCAATCCATGTGTGGTTTTTATAAAAGCAAGACAATTTATGAATTTTTCTGACGTAAGGCCTATGGGCATAGTCCACAGTTGTGTACTGAATGCGACTTCACCGAACAAATCTTTTAGTAATTGTTCAACTTTCATCATATTCATTTCTTGGTCTGTGTTTGAACCAAGAGCTAGTATAATTTTGTTCTTAACATTCGTTCTCATTACCACGCGAGCTAATTCTTATAAGTGCAAATATAATAAATTATCTTAACTATTGTGCAAATTTTTAGTTTTTTTATAAAATAACGCGGAAAAATGTTACCTTTGCGATAAATAAAAGAGAATAAATATGGATTTAAATAAAATTTTAGAGAAACTTAAAATTAAAGAATTGAATGAAATGCAGCAGGCTTCTATAGCTGCTGTTGAGAATTCTGACAATGATATAGTGATACTTTCGGCTACAGGTTCAGGTAAGACTTTAGCGTATCTTCTTCCATTAATCAGTCTAGTCGATAGCGACAATTCAAATGTTCAGGCTGTTGTACTTGTCCCAGGACGTGAATTGGCATTGCAATCTGATACAGTGTTAAAGAATGCAGGTTCAGGTTTGCGTAGTTGTTGTTGCTATGGCGGACGTGCCGCTATGGATGAACATCGTAAAATACGTGAGCAACATCCGCAAATTGTCTTTGCTACACCAGGCAGATTAAATGATCATCTTAAAAAAGGAAATATATCACCATATGCAATTAAGTATATAGTAATAGACGAGTTTGATAAATGCCTTGAGATGGGTTTCCGTGATGAGATGAGTGATATAATCAGCAAACTGAAAGGTGCACAGCGTCATATCTTGTTATCTGCTACAGATGCTGATGAAATACCCGATTTCGTAAATATGGGTAAGACAACTAATCTAAACTTCCTTGATAAGGATGAGCAAGTACCAGATAGAATAAAGCTGTATGAAGTACATAGTCAAGAAAAAGATAAAATAGATACCCTTCAGAAACTTCTGCGGAGTTTTGGAGAAGAGAGCAGTATTGTTTTCCTCAATTATAGAGATAGTGTAGAGCGAGCAGAAGAGTTACTACATAAAAGAGGGTTTGCTACAAGTGCATTTCATGGAGGCTTAGAACAGAAATTACGTGAAGATGCTCTGTACAAATTCAGTAACGGTTCTACAAATATTTTCATATCTACAGATCTAGGATCACGTGGACTTGACATTCCTGATATAGACAATATTGTACATTATCATCTTCCTTTAAATGAAGAGAGTTACATACATAGGGTAGGCCGTACAGCAAGGTGGAAAGCACATGGAGAGTCTTTCTTTATATTAGGTCCAGATGAGACGATGCCTGAATATATAAATGACGATGTTGAAGAATTTAAAATACCAACCGATCTGCCAGATCCAGCATTACCGAAAATGGTAACCATTTATATCGGAAAAGGTAAAAATGATAAGATAAGTAAAGGCGATATAGTAGGTTTCTTATGTAAAAAAGGAGGCCTTGAAAAAACACAGATTGGCCGTATTGATGTAAATGATCGTTATACATATGCAGCAGTTAGTAGACCAATGCTGAACCAATTATTGAAACTTACCAGAGGAGAAAAAATCAAAGGTATAAAGACTGTTGTTGAAATTGTCAAATAGACAAAAAAAGTACCAAATTCCTATATTTGTGTCGAAATATTTGGCTGATTGCAAGAAAAAATGTAACTTCGCCGTCGAATTTTCAAAAAAAGAATTTATTAATAAACAAATATTTTAATAAACAATCAAATGAAGAAGTACAACTTTAATGCAGGTCCGTCAATGCTTCCACGTGAGGTGATTGAGAACACGGCAAAGCAGATTTTAGACTTCAATGGTTCTGGTCTTTCATTAGCAGAGATCAGCCATCGTGCTAAAGATTTCCAACCAGTTGTTGATGAGGCAGAAGCTCTCATTAAGGAATTATTAAATGTTCCTGAAGGCTACTCCGTATTATTCCTTGGTGGCGGTGCCTCCTTAGAGTTTTGTATGATTCCATTCAACTTCTTAATAAAGAAGGCAGCATATCTGAACACAGGTGTTTGGGCTAAGAAGGCAATGAAAGAAGCTAAATTTTTTGGCGAGGTAGTCGAAGTTGCTTCTTCTGCTGATGCTAATTATACATTTATTCCAAAGGATTGGTCTTGTCCTGCAGATGCTGACTATCTTCATATCACATCAAATAATACTATCTACGGAACAGAAATTCGTAAAGATCTTGATGTAAATGTTCCTATGATATCAGATATGTCATCTGATATACTCAGCAGACCTGTAGATGTTTCAAAATATGACTGTATATATGCCGGTGCACAGAAGAATTTGTCAATGGCAGGTGTAACAGTTATCATTCTCAAAAATGATAAATTAGGTAAGGCTCCACGAGAGATACCTACAATGCTAGACTATCGTACACATGTTGACAAAGGTTCAATGTTTAATACTCCTCCAGTTGTTCCTATTTATACAGCACTCGAAAATCTTCGTTGGATTAAGAAAAAAGGTGGTGTTGAAGCAATGGACAGGAGAGCCAATGAACGTGCTGAAATAGTTTACTCAGAAATAGAGCGTAACAAGCTATTCAAGGGTACTGTTAAAGAAGAAGATCGTTCTGTAATGAACATATGCTTTGTTATGAATGATGAATATAAAGAACTTGAAAAACCTTTCTTGGATTACGCAATATCAAAGGGTATGGTTGGTATAAAAGGGCATCGTTCTGTCGGAGGTTTCCGTGCGAGTTGCTATAACGCTCAGACTATTGAAGGCGTTAACGCCCTTGTGAAGTGCATGAAGGATTTTGAAGCACAGAATTAATTAGACATTTCAAATAAAGGGCGGATTTATTCCGCCCTATATTCGTTTTAAACAACATATTAATTAAAAAACTATGAAAGTATTAGTAGCAACAGAAAAGCCATTTGCAGCGGCTGCTGTAAATGGTATTAAAGCAGAAATTGAAGCAACTGGTAATCAGTTGGTTTTATTAGAAAAATATACAGACAAGTCACAACTCCTTGACGCAGTTAAGGATGCTGATGCCATGATAGTTCGTTCAGACAAAGTAACGCCTGAAGTTCTTGATGCTGCAAAAAAACTTAAGATTGTTGTTCGTGCCGGTGCCGGTTTTGACAGTATAGACACAGCTTATGCAAAGACAAAAGGTGTAGTTGTTGAGAATACTCCCGGACAGAACTCTAATGCTGTTGCTGAACTAGTTTTCGGACTTTTAGTCTATGCAGTACGTAATTTCTATAATGGAAAATCAGGCGTAGAACTGAAAGGAAAAAAACTTGGTATTCTTGCTTTTGGAAATGTTGGTCGTAACGTGGCACGTGTTGCTAAAGGTTTTGGCATGGATGTATATGCATACGATGCATATTGTCCTAAAGCTGCTATAGAAGAGGCTGGCGTACATGCTGTTGACAGTCAAAATGAATTGTTTAAAAATTGTGATGTTGTTTCTCTACACATACCTGCTACATCAGAGACAAAGGAAAGCATTAACTATGCACAAGTAAATATGATGGAGAAGGGTGGTATCCTTATAAATACGGCCCGTAAAGAGGTTATTAATGAACCAGAACTTATCAAATTGCTTTCTGATCGTGAAGATCTGAAATACATTACAGATATCAAACCTGATGCTGATGCAGAATTTGCAAAGTTTGAAGGACGCTATTTCAGTACACCAAAGAAAATGGGTGCTCAGACAGCTGAGGCAAATATAAATGCAGGTATTGCTGCTGCAAAGCAGATAAATGCATTCTTTAAAGACGGTTGCACTAAATTTCAGGTAAATAAATAAAAACGATGGCAACAATAAAACCATTCAAGGGTGTTCGCCCTCCAAAGGAGTTTGTTGAGAGTGTAGAATCTCGTCCTTATGACGTGCTTAACAGCGAGGAAGCTCGCGAAGAGGCAGGTGACAATGAAAAGAGTCTATATCATATAATTAAACCGGAAATAGACTTTGAACAAGGTACAAGTGAGTATGATCCTCGTGTTTATGAAAAAGCTGCTGAGAATTTTAAAAAATTCCAAAATAAAGGCTGGCTTGTTCAAGATGAAAAGGAGCAATATTATATCTACGCCCAGACTATGAACGGTAAGACTCAATATGGACTGGTTGTCGGTGCATATGTCAATGATTACCTTACAGGCGTAATCAAAAAGCATGAACTTACCCGCCGCGACAAAGAAGAGGATAGAATGAAGCATGTCCGCGTGTGCGATGCAAACATAGAACCGGTATTTTTTGCTTATCCAGACAACTCAATACTTGACGCCCTTATTAAAAAGTATGCAGCAGGGAAATCTGAATATGACTTTATTGCTCCTATAGATGGCTTTCGTCATCAATTCTGGATTGTAACTGACGATAAAGACATTAATACAATAACAGATGAATTCGCTAAGATGTCATCATTGTATATTGCAGATGGTCACCATCGTTCAGCAGCAGCTGCTCTTGTTGGTGCAGAAAAAGCCAAACAGAATCCTAACCATACAGGCAAAGAAGAGTATAATTATTTTATGGCGGTATGTTTTCAGGCTTCACAACTTACCATACTTGATTATAACAGGGTGGTAACAGATCTTAATGGGATGACTTCAGAACAGTTCTTGTCTGCATTAAATAAAAACTTTAACGTAGAAGAAAAAGGTTCTGATATATATAAACCTGTAGCTCTGCATAATTTCTCTTTATATCTTGATGAGAAATGGTATAGTATTACAGCCAAACAAGGAACATTCAATGATCAGGATCCTATTGGGGTGTTAGATGTTGACATTTCCAGCAGACTGATTTTAGATGATCTTTTGGGTATAAAGGATTTACGTTCTGATAAGCGTATTGACTTTGTAGGCGGATTGAGAGGACTTAAAGAATTGAAGCGCCGCGTAGACAATGGCGAAATGAAAATGGCTTTGGCACTTTATCCTGTATCTATGAAACAGATTATGGATATTGCAGACAGTGGTAAAATAATGCCTCCTAAGGCCACATGGTTTGAGCCTAAACTGCGTTCAGGTCTTATCATTCATAAGCTAAGCTAATTATTTATAGTCTATAACCATAAATGGGAGACGAATATAAAACAATAAATAATATTGGTGAAGGAACTTATTCTGAGAAAAGGAGTAAGTTCCTTGCTTTTTCACATCATATTTCGAACGTTGATGAGGCCAGAGACATATTAGACATGTATCATAAAAAATATTATGATTCAAGGCATGTTTGCTATGCATACGTATTGGGTCCCGACAGGCATGAATTCAGAGCTAATGATGATGGAGAGCCAAGTAGTACTGCGGGCAAACCTATTTTAGGTCAGATTAATAGCAGTGAACTAACAGATATATTAGTTGTTGTTGTAAGATATTATGGAGGGGTGAACCTGGGTACAGGAGGTTTGATCGTTGCATATCGTACTGCGGCAGCTGAGGCTATTGCAAATTCAGAAATAATAAGCAAGTATGTAGAAGAGGAAGTAAAATATAGCTTTCCGTATGTTATGATGAACGATGTAATGCGTATAATAAAAGAGATGGATCCTAAAATAATATCTCAGACATATGATAATACATGCGAAATTACAATGTCAATCAGACAGAGCAAAGCCGAACAATTGAGAAATAAACTAAAAAAGTTATCCTTCGAATAACTGAACCCCAGTTAAAAATAATAAATTCTCAATTTCTCATACCCTTTTTTCAATTATAAATGTTACCTTTGTATTCGTTTAAAGGAAGGTTGGCAGAGTGACCGAATGCGCTGGACTCGAAATCCGGTATACCCCTTTCGGGTATCGGGGGTTTGAATCCCTCACCTTCCGCAAACAAATAATCCAACCGAAAATCTAAAATTAAATCATGGACAGCGAATTTTGGCAAAGAGAAATTGAAACAATGCCAAGACCTGAGTTAGAAAAATTGCAGGTCGAAAAGTTGAAACGTACGATAAACATTGCCTTGAAGTCTCCTCTGTACAAGAGGCGTCTTGGAGATTTTGGCATTAATGCAGAGTCAATTAATACTGTTGATGATATAAGGAAAATTCCATTTACTACAAAAGAAGATTTGCGCAACAATTATCCTTTCGGACTTGTTGGTGGAGATATGAAAGATGCAATACGTATTCATTCATCAAGTGGTACAACAGGTCATCCTACAGTAGTAGTATATAGCCGTCATGATATAGACTCATGGGCAAATATGATAGCTCGCAATATGTATATGGTTGGATGTAGAAATACAGATGTTTTTCAGAACAGTTCAGGTTATGGAATGTTTACCGGTGGTTTAGGATTCCAATATGGTGCAGAAAAATTAGGAGCTACAACTGTTCCGGCAGCAGCAGGTAATAGCAAACGCCAGATAATGTTTATAAAAGACTTTGGTACTACATGTTTGCATGCTATTCCTAGTTATGCGATACGCCTTGCAGAAGTTTTTCAAGAAGAAGGTCTTGATCCGCGTGATACCAAATTACATACACTATTTATTGGCGCAGAACCACATACAGAGGAACAAAGGAGAAGGATAGAACGTATGCTTGGTGTAAAAGCATATAATAGTTTTGGAATGACAGAGATGAACGGACCGGGAGTTGCTTTCGAATGCAAATATCAAAATGGCATGCATTTATGGGAAGACAATTATATCGTAGAGATAATTGATCCTGATACCCTTGAGCCTGTTCCAGACGGTACGATAGGAGAGATGGTTCTAACAACTTTAGACCGTACGATGATGCCTATATTGAGATATCGTACGCATGACCTTACACGTATAATACCCGGTGAATGTGAGTGCGGACGCACACATCGTCGTATAGATCGTATAAAGGGGCGTACTGATGATATGTTTATCATTAAGGGCGTAAATGTATTCCCAATGCAGGTAGAGAAAATACTTGTACAGTATCACGGACTTGGAAGTAATTATTTGATAACACTTGATACAGAAAACGACAATGACATAATGACTGTTGAGGTTGAACTTGATAATCTCAATACAGAGAATTATCCAGAATTAGAACGAATGACAAATAATATAAAACGTGCACTTAAAGACGAGATACTTTTGACACCAAAAGTAAAACTTGTAAAAAAAGGTACGTTACCGCAGAGTGACGGAAAGGCCGTAAGAGTAAAAGACCTCCGTGACGGACGCGGATAACAATGTACAAAATGAAACTAAAAAAAGTATATATATCATTTTTGATATTATTTCTTGCCGCTCCGGTAGTGGCACAGAATATAAGAGAAGTTTTCAAGCAGATGCCTGATAGCATGTTCCCATATATTACCAATACAAATCGTTTGGATTTTATTGATTTTAAGGATGCTAACATGAAGGCAGAGGTAAACAATAGTCTTGGTGGAAAGAGTGAGATGAAAGTTCTTACAGATAATTACATTGAAGTGGAATTGAGCAGTGTATCCAATCTCCAGATCAGACTATTGCCTAAAGATTCGACAAAGGTAATATGTATGGTTACTACATTTTTTGGACCGGAAGCTGATAGCAAGGTTCAATTTTTCTCATTAAACTGGAAACCCCTGGATATAAAGTCTGCAGTTCCATCATTTGACGATTTTTTTGTAAAGCCGGATAGTATTAATACAGAGCGTTTTGTTCAACTTAAAAAAATGGTAGAACCTGTGATGTATTATGTAATCCTGTCTTCGAAAGATAACACAATCACTTATTCATTAAGTCTGCCTCTTCTCAATAAAGAAGATAAAAAAGCGTTAGATGCTGTATTGCGTAAGGTAACACTTAAATGGACCGGTAAGTCTTTTATGTAAATAAGATACATAATATATATGCATGTAGCCATAATTGGTGCAGGGGCAGCAGGATGCTTTGCAGCCATAAATCTGAAGAGATTAAACCCATCTGTTGACGTTACTGTATATGAAAGCGGTAACAGACCTCTTGCAAAAGTCTCTGTAACAGGCGGAGGAAGATGTAATCTTACTAATTCTTTTGATGGTATAAAGAGCTTGTCTGCTGTTTATCCACGTGGCGAGCGTCTTATGAAAAGACTCCTACATGAATTTAGTAATAAAGATACATGCGAATGGTTCGAACGTGAAGGAGTTCGCTTAATAACGCAAGATGACTACTGTGTATTTCCACAGTCGCAGGATGCGATGGAGATAGTTGATACACTTATAAATCTTATGAATAAGAATAAGATAAAAATTTGTACAGGTCATCGTGTGGACAATATAGAGAAAAATAATACTGATGAACAGAACAATGATTTTCGTATTAAATTTTCAGATACTAAAATAAAAGATATAAAAGCCGATGCTGTAGTTGTGGCTATCGGTGGTAGTCCTCATAGCAAAGGGCTCGCTTTTCTTGATAACTTCACACTAGAAATAGTAGAACCAAGACCATCGTTATTCAGTTTTTGTCTTCCACAAAATAGTATTACTGAAATGACAGGTACTGTGGTAAATGAAGTAGAGGTAAGTCTTTCTGGTACAAAGCATCGTGCATCAGGCCCTTTACTTATTACACATTGGGGCGTAAGTGGACCGGCAATACTTAAGCTTTCATCTTATGCAGCCCGTAGTCTCTTTGATAATGACTACAAAGCCAAACTTTCTGTCAATTGGTTTGGTGACAAAAACGAGAACGATGTACTAGAACATTTTATATCGACAGCAAAAGCCAATCCTCAGAAAAAACTTTCCACTACACGTCCCGAACATATTAATTCGCGTTTGTGGTTAAACCTATTGTTGCAAAGTGGGGTAGACCCTGAACAGCGTTGGTGTGAACTAAGTAAGAAAAGTTATAACCGTATGGTAAATACCTTGACAAACAATATATATAACATCGAAGGTAAAAACAAATTCAAAGAAGAATTCGTGACATGTGGAGGTATAGCATTAAACAATGTAAATTCACGTACACTTGAATGCAAAACATGCCCCGGCTTGTATTTTGCCGGGGAAGTCTTGGATGTTGATGCCATTACCGGAGGCTTTAATTTGCAAGCAGCCTGGACAATGGGATATGTTGTAGCCAAATCACTTTCTGTTAAGTGATTAGACTATCCTTTTTCTTCAAGTTTTTTACAGTCTTCAAGTAGTTTGATTGCATCTACATATTGGGCTATGCCAGATGCTACTTCTTTTGCCGCTTTCATTGCAAGAACTACTGTTTTAGGATGGTGAACAACATCGCCTCCTGCAAAAACGCCACTACGTGTGGTCATACCCATCGGGCGCTCATTGACGATGACATATCCTCTTTCATCCACATCAATTCCGGCAGTAGTAGATACAATACGATTTGCCGGTCTTGAGCCTATTGCAAGAAATACGCGACTAAATTCAACATTCTTCTCACCATCAGGAGTGTTCAGATGTATAGCCTTAAGCCGATTTTTTTCATTTCCAACAAAATCTATCGTGGAAGATTCCCACATAAACTTAACTCCTTCAGCAACGGCATCATTATACTCACTGGGTATTGCCGGCATTTTATCTTGTGTACTTCTATATATCACTGTTACATCAGCTCCAAGACGTATTGCAGTACGCGCAGCATCCATAGCTACATTGCCACCGCCAATTACAGCGACTCTTTCTCCCGGATTAATAGGTACCATGTCACGGCTTATAACTCCTTCGTTATAACTGTTTACACAGTGTAGAAGGTATGTAGACTGGTTTACACCTCTAAGGTCAGCACCTTTCACTCCATTCATATTCATTGGTATAGAAGTACCCGTACCAATAAAAATAGCATCATAACCTTCATCGAAAAGACTGTCTACGGTAATGTTATTTTCCCCCACAAGACAGTTAAGGACAAAATTTACTCCCAAGGCCTCAATTTTTGCTATCTCTTTTCGAACTACGGTTTTTGGCAGACGGTATTCAGGAATACCATACATTAATACGCCACCAGCAACATTCTGTCCTTCAAATATTGTAACATCAAATCCCTGACGTGCTAGATCTCCTGCAACAGTCAATCCGGCAGGGCCCGAACCTATTACCGCAACTCTTCCGCGTATATTTTTTTGGATTCTCTCACGTATAAGGTTCATGTCTGTATCGAAGTCAGCAATGAAACACTCCAGTTTTCCTATCTGTATGCCCTTTCCTTTTTTATTCAAAATACAATTTCCCTGACATTGTTTTTCATGTGGACACACACGACCACATATAGCAGGCAGGTTACTTTTATCATTTATGATACTCATAGCCTTTCCCATATTGCCCATTGAAAGTTGGTGTACAAATTCTGGAATATCATTATCTATAGGACATCCTTTTCTGCACATAGGAACCTTGCAATTTAGACATCTTTTAGCCTCGTCAATAGCTTCTTTGGTAGTAAATATTTCGTTTACCACCTGAAAAGAATTACTCTCCATACTCTTAAATAGTTTGTTGTTATTATCCTTAAATTGGTTCTTGTAGTCTATTTTGTAAACTACAGGTTGCAAAATTACACATTTTAGTTGACATAAGAGCATTTTTATTCAAATAAATTGAGTGTGTTAATAATTTATAAAATATAAAGAAACGTTTGACTCGTACCTAAGGGCATGGTGTAACTTTGCAAATGAATTCAAAAATCGTACGATTAATGAAAAATAAAATGAAGTTTAAAATCGGAGAGTTTTCTTGTCTTACAGGGGTTACCGTCAAGACGTTACGTTATTATGAACAGTTCGAACTTCTTGTACCTGACGAGGTAGATGAATGGACCGGATATCGTTATTATAATGTGGCACAGATGCAGACGATGAGTCAGATACGTCAGTTGAAAGCCATTGGATTCTCATTAGAAGAGATAAGAGACTTGCTTGAGAAAGACACTCACAAACCGAGTATTTCCCAACTGGAAGAGAAAATCAGGCAGTGTAATATCAGACTCAATAAGTTGTTAAATCAGCGTGCTCAACTTATGCAGATAGTTGACTCTCAAAAACAAATGAATGAAATGGAAAAAATTACAATTCAGTCTTTGCCAGAAATTATTGTGGCATCACATCGTAGAATCATTGCAAACTTTAGTGAACTTGGACCTCTATGTGTAAATGTTATAGGTCCTGAAATGTATAGATTAGGTTGTAAGTGTTCGCAGCCTGGCTATTGCTTCAGTATAGAGCATGGAGACGAATATACACCTACAAACGTTGATATTGAATACTTTGAACAGGTAGAGGAGATGGGGCAAGACTCTTCTATAATCAAATTTAAGAAACTACCTGCTGTATCAACTGCTGTATGTATGAAGTGTTATGGCCCTTACGAAAAATTATATGATCACTATGTAGAACTGTTTAAGTATATTGAACAGCATGGCTATCATAAGATTGGGAAATCACGTACCTGTTATGTTGATGGAGCCTGGAATCAGGAAGACCCTGATAAATGGCTAACAATAATTCAGGTTCCTGTTGAAAAAGAATAATCCAATATTTTAAAAACGATGCCCCTTCTTCTATGGTTGGGGCATTTTTTTGTTTTTGTATTTTTAGTATATTACCCTGAATATACATAGGTTTCTAAATAAATTAATAATATCGCTATATGTTGTTTGTTCTTGATTTATAAAAAACATTTTTAAACCTCAACCTCACTAATCTTATGTAAATATCTATAAACCAATATATTACCATAGTGAGGTTTTGTTTTGAAACCTCACTAAACCTCACTATTTAATTAATGGTAATTAAATATTACAAATATGCCATTTAAAAACAACTTGTTTTGTAATACAAATCAAGTTGTTTTGTTGAGCAAATTAAGTTGATTTGTATATAAAAATAAGTTGTTTTGTGTTGCTGTATTTATGTTTTTATAATGGTAAATTTAGTTTATACATTTGTTGTTAAATATCATTGTTATACGTATTTAGTATAGGAATAAGGAGGTCAAAATTGATTCTATTTGTTCAAATATTTATGATATCTTTGCAATTGTTATTTCAAGTTGATTGCGGAAAGAAGTTCCACAGTCAACTTGATGTTATAAAAAAGTAATTATTTAAGACAACTTATATTGTCAATTAACGATTAAACAGTCAACCACCTTTGGAAAAAGACACTAGTGAGGTTTAGTGAGGTTTAAAAACAAAACATCACTCTCGTAACTTGTTGTTTTATATGTATTTATATAAGATTAGTGAGGTTGAGGTTTAAAAACGTTTTTATAATTATAAGTATTATTATTGTTTACGTGTTTTCTGTAATATATTAAATGTAATCTAACATATTATTTATTTGATAAACATAATCATCATTTCTAAATAAAAAATGTCATTAACATGAAGAGTTTCAAAAAAACTATTATCTTTGCAAAGACTAATTAATATATATGCTATATGATAGAAACAGGACAAAAACTGCCGGAGATACTTGGTAAGGATCAGAACGGCAACACTATTAAAATGAGTGACTTCAAGGGTAAGAAACTGGTTCTCTATTTTTATCCCAAAGATTCCACCCCTGGTTGTACTAGTGAAGCATGTAACTTGCGTGACAACTATGAGCGTTTCCTTTCATTAGGTTATGCTGTAGTTGGTGTCAGCATCCAAGATGCAGATTCGCACAAGAAGTTCATTGAAAAATATGAATTGCCATTCCCTTTGATTGCTGACACAGATCGCGTGTTGGTAGAGGCACTAGGTATTTACGGAGAGAAACAAATGGCTGGTCGCAAATACATGGGTGTTTTTCGTACTACAGTTATTGCAGACGAAAATGGGGTAGTGGAACGCATCTTTATGCCTAAAGATATTAAAGTAAATGAACACGCAGAACAGATTCTAGATTGAAGAAGAAAAGAGCACTATGCTTTTTTCAAGAGTTGATATCCAATAACTCCTCCCAAAATAGAGGCTGAAAATATACCAACCATGGCCTGAACATAGTTGTCATGGTTGGTAAATGCCAAAGTTGATACAAACATAGACATTGTAAAACCTATCGAGGCCAAGAAACCTAACCCGATTATTCTTCTTTTCGTAATCGTTTTTGGGAAAGTTGCAATTTTTAGTTTTGTAATAATCATTGTTGATCCAACAATTCCGATCGGTTTACCTAATAGTAATCCAAACATAACTCCTATCGCGACATTGGTAGAGAAGAGTGATGCAAAATCAATCTTAATAAAAGAGATTCCAGCATTCGACAAAGCGAATATTGGCATTATAATAAAAGAAACCATAGGGTGCATCGCATGCTCAAGCCTCTGAAGTGGAGGCACCGCGAATTTTGCGTCAGTCCTTATTCTGTCAATAATTTCGACTTGATTAGCCTTGAGTGTTGAGAATTCACTACTTTTAATTTGACTAAACTTATTTAGCAGTTTCTTTGCTCTGGCTACAAATATATGTTCAGGTATTCTTGAATCAGCAGGAATGACAAATGCCGATAGTACAGCTGCAATTGTAGCATGAACTCCTGATAAAAGAAATGAAGCCCAGACCCCACCAATGCCTAAAATTGCATAAAATATGACGTTCTTCACTCCCATTTTATTTGCCACGAACATTACAGCCAGAAAACAAAATCCTATTCCAAGGTTTAAAAGTGAAATCTCTGAAGTATAGAAGAGTGCAATAACAATTACAGCCCCTAAATCATCAACAATAGCAAGGGTTGTGAGAAAAACTTTTGCTGATTGTGGTATTTTGTTTCCCAATAAATATAATATACCTAACGAAAAAGCTATATCTGTAGCCATTGGAATTCCCCAACCACTAACAACTGTACTTCCGTTGTTAAAGATAAGATATATTACCGCAGGTATAATCATACCTCCAATAGCGGCACATATAGGGAGAATTGTGTTTCGTATCTTAGCTAATTCACCACTTATGAATTCTCTTTTAAGTTCAAGGCCAACAACGAAGAAAAACATAGCCATAAGACCATCATTAATCCATTGATGTATGCTGTAGTTCATATATAAAGAACCATTTAAAGATACTCCTATTTTATATTCAAAGAAGTGAGTATACCATTCAGCTAATGGTGAATTTGCTAATATCAATGCAATTATTACACTTATTGCAAGAACTATTCCGCCAGATTTTTCCTGCCGCATGAATACTTGCAATGGCATTAATATATTGTTTTTTACTTTGTTTTCTATCTTGCTATTCATATCGTTTGTATTTATATATGATTAAATATATGTTTACTATCTTATACCGCTAAGTTGATAATGATAAAGGTTGACTTTAAAATCATAAGTATGTATATTTTTAGTTCATAACATAAAAATCACAGATGATTATCTTTGTGTCTTTTACGACTCTACATATTTATGATTTTACAAAGATAATGAAAAATCAACAAAATAACGAATCGCTAAATTCTCTTTACGAGGTTTTAACTTACTTATATAAGAAAAATGTTATTATGTAATATTGAATTATTATTATTTTATTAGACCAAGAGATTATTTCAAAAATAAGCGTATCTTTGCATATTATATACTTTTATTATAAAGAAAGGCGTAAAATGGAGAATCCAGCAGAAATCAGAAATGAAAAGTTAGCCCAGAAACTCATTAAAAATTTGAGTCAAAGGCATTATGATGCTTATTATTGCAAAACATCAAAAGACGCTTTAAAAAAAGCTATTCAACTAATTCCTCAGGGAAGTTCTGTAAGTTGGGGAGGATCAGCAACTCTTAATGAAATAGGACTGATTAAAGCTCTCAAAGACGGTATTTATAAAGTTTACGACCGTGAAAATTCAGCGACACAGAAGGAAAAAAGAGAAATGTCTCTCAAGGCTTTTGATTGTGATTATTATCTGTCTAGTGTTAATGCAATGAGTGAGGATGGAGTCTTTGTTAATATTGACGGAAGTGGTAATCGTGTGGCTGCAATAACATGGGGACCTGAACATGTCATTCTAGTAGTAGGGATTAATAAGATCTGCCAGGATGTGGATGCTGCGATCAAGCGTGCGCGTTCTACCGCTGCCCCAATCAATACAGCGCGTTTTGATGTTAAGACACCATGTATTATAGACGGCACGTGCCATGACTGCAAGTCGGCCGATAGCATTTGTGCATATGTATCTATTCAGCGTCTTTCGCGTCCAGCCAAACGTCATATCGTTATTCTTGTTGGTGAAGATCTTGGTTATTAGAAGTCTTAGAACATAGTATTAAGATTAAATAAAATTAGGTGGGCTCGATAATTATTTATGGTACACAGTATGGTACTTCAAAGAAATATGCAGATAAGTTGTCTGAGATGACAGACATTAAGGCAACTTGTTTTTCTAAAGTAAAAAATGCATCTACATACAGTCGGATTATATATATAGGTAGTCTGTATGCCGGAGGGGTCAAAGGTTTGAGGCAAACAGTCAAAGGAGTATCTGTTAATGCTGAAATTATTATCATAACTGTAGGATTGGCAGATCCTCATGACCCTGAAAATATAGCTAACATTAGAGAGGCTGTACATAAACAGATTCCAGAGGATCTTTTTAAACGTACGACTTTCTTTCATCTTAGAGGTGCTATTGACTATAAACGATTGAACATTAAGCATAGGATTATGATGTCAATGCTTTATAAACGAGTAAAAAAGAAACCAGATGATCTGCTTACATCCGAAGATAGGATGATGATAGCCACATACAACCAGATCGTGGACTTTGTTGATTATAATTCACTGGAGCCTATTGTTGATTTTATCCGCCAAACAGATTCATAATATGCAATTTAATCATTGACTATTGTAGTTTTATTAATATTTATTTTGCAGTTTTCTTTTCTTGTTTTACCTTTGTTCCCAAAATAAGAAAAGATGAGAGCAATTAGATTAGAAAGAAAGAGCATGTTCAAAGAAGTTCGTGATTATGTGCTAATAACCATAGCGATGTTGTCTTATTGTATTGGGTGGACAGTGTTCCTTCTACCCAATAATATTACAACAGGTGGAGTCTCCGGTATATCATCAATTGTATACTGGGGATTGGGAATTCCTGTTGAATATACATATTTCGGAATAAATGCCGTATTGATGATATTTGCGCTTAGGCTTCTAGGCATGAAATTCTGCATCAAGACTATTTATGGCGTTGTTGTACTAACCCTTTCTCTATCTGCTTTTCGTATCTTTACAGCCGATCTGCATTTACTTCAAGATCAGCCATTTATGGCAAGTGTAATTGGTGCTGTTTTCACAGGCTGTGGAGTCGGATTGGGTTTATCCGCAAATGGAAGTACAGGCGGTACTGATATTATTGCAGCTATAATTAATAAATATAGAGATATATCTTTAGGAAAAGTGATCCTGATATGTGATGTTATCATAGTTACATCCAGTTATATTGTTCTAAAGGATTGGGAGAAGGTTATCTACGGTTATGTAGTACTCTTCATCACAGCCTATTGTATAGATCAGGTTGTTAATTCTATGCGTCGTTCAGTTCAGTTTTTTATCATTTCAGACAAGTATGACGAAATAGGCCATCGCATAAATGAAAATCCTCATCGAGGATGTACTGTTATCAATGCCCAGGGATTTTATTCAGGTCATGATGTAAAGATGCTTTTTGTACTTGCAAAACGTAGAGAATCTGGTACAATATTTCGTCTAATAGATGAGATAGACCCTAAGGCCTTTGTTTCTCAGAGTGCTGTTATTGGTGTTTACGGTGAAGGATTCGATCGTTATAAGGTGAAACGTAGCAAGTAAGCTAGAAAAAAAGAAGTTCATTTATATCATTGAAGCAAGAAAAGCTGAAGAAATTAAAGCTTGCTCGCCCCACCAGTTGAAACGAATAGACTCGAGTTTTTCATGTAAGTTATCTCCAATCATTCTGTGTCGTCTAATGACGGCATAAAACAAAGGTAGGATGGTTATGAGTAAGATCCATGGGCTGTTCATTATAACTATGTACACCACGCTTATACTACAAATAGCAGCAGAAATATAATGAATAATTTCTTTATGTTCTTTATGATAATCTGAAGTTACACCAATTAGAAACAGGCATGAACAGGCGATGAATCCTGAAAAGTCAAACTTACTTGTCATTATTGGAAATACTAAAATGGAAATGACGATAGCCCATAACGTAAATATTTTCCCCCAACCTTCTTTATACTTTTCAAGTCCGTAAAAAGATGAACTGAAAGAGATTGGATTATATGCATATACTTCCGCAAATATCTCATAAAGAATTGTCAGAATTGCAGCTATGTACATCAATATTCTCATACGCTTTTGCCTTTTTTGTGCAAATATTATATTTTTTCGTTTAATAATTGCTATCAAAACTGCACATTTATGTTGCCATTTTTTAGTAATATTCAATATGGCAAATCAATAACTAACTTTTGACAAATTATAGTACTGGAAAATAACTATCTTTGCAAAGGATATGAACAAGAATAAAAACATATACAAGTTTTCGGTTGAAGATTTTATTGATAATGGGCAACCTGTAAAATATATTGACAGTGACTTTATCATAATGGATAATCTGAAAACAAATGCTCAACTTAGTACTATTAAGTTGGGTGTCAATGTTTTTAGTATTGTTACTAAAGGGAAAATGGAAGCTAGCATAAATGGACATCGAATAATAATAGGTGAACGCCAGATGATGGTATGTCCTTCTTCTGCAATAATGGAAGACCTTATGATTAGTCCCGATTTGAAATGTATCATAATATGCTTAACTGACCGTTTGCTGAAAATGCTTATACATTCATATATATCAATATGGAATATAGCGTTATATGTCAAAAACGTCAATAAGATAGATCTTAAGGAAAAAGATATTGATGTTATAGAAAGGGTAATTGATCTACTAAAGATATATATAAGCGACGAAAATATTTATTTTCGTGAAAGTATAATACATTCTTTGATACAAACGCTGTTGTTGGACTTTTGTTCTACGTTAAAAACTTATTGTTGTGTATATGACAATTCTGATAAGATTACTAGTGCTGAAAAATTGTTCAATGGTTTTATAGATATACTATCTAAAAGCGAAATAAAAAGGCATCCGATTACTTTCTATTCAGACAAATTGTTTATTTCATCCAGATACCTATCAAGCATATGTAGAAACATAAGTGGAAAATCAGCAGAAAAATGGATACAGGATTATTTGAATGATGACATCAACTATATGCTTCTTTCGACAGACATGAATGTTAAAAGCATTGCTGTAAAATGTGGATTTTCAAGCATAGCATTGTTTGATAAATACGTAAAGTTGCATTTGGGTATGTCTCCACAAAAATACAGAACTGAAAATAATAAAAAAAGCGAACCAAATGCTTCTGAAAAGCTATTATGAAATTTCTTTAATATATTTCTTTGATTATATTTACTTCAAGTTCAATTCATATGATAGAATTTTATTTGCTATCTCTATTGAATTTTGCACATGTTTACTGCATCGTAGTCTAAAGAGATCTAAATCCTTTATCTTTGCCATTCCTTCGGGTGTGCTCATGTCTAATCCATCCATCAATTCACGACAACAAATAGTGCCACAAGTGGTTTTCTTAAATTCCTCTATAAAATGTCGTGACATATCGTACGCACGTTCTTTATCTTCGATCGTTCCATCTTTCCCTCTTCCGTATTTCAATCCAATAGCCATTAAAGCCCCACTAACAGCACCACATGTTTCCTGCATATATGCAATACCGGAGCCGAAAGGGTTGGCTAGCTTAAGACAAGCATCTTTGCTTATTCCCAGATCTTCTGCAAAAACGGATAAAACGGATTGGGCACAATTATATCCATTGTAAAAGGTTGCAATACCTTCTTTTTGCTTGTTGTCTAAATTTTCTTTCTTTATCATGGTGTATATACTATTTCGAATAATATCTTACTTATGAAACCTCTTATTATATCATATTTGCCTAACTTTTTCAATAGACAAAAGTTTTGTCACTTATATTGGTATCAAAAGAGTAATCGAAAGAATAAACGTATAATAAAGAAGGTGTATCAGAAAATGCTTTGATACACCTTCTTTATATCGTTAATTAGCAAATTGTGTTTTATTTTACAGCTACACACTCAACCTCTACCAGAGCTCCTTTAGGTAATGTCTTTATTGCAACAGCAGAGCGGGCAGGGAAGGGCTGAACGAAAAACTCAGCATAAACTTCATTCATTTCAGCAAAGTTGCCCATGTCAGAAAGAAAAACAGTAGTCTTTACTACATGACTAAGATCAATGCCAGCCTCTTTCAATACATTTTGTACATTAGCCAGTGATTGACGAGTCTGTTCCTTGATACCACCTTCCACAAAATTATCTGTAGCAGGATCAATTGGAATCTGGCCTGATGTGAAAACAAATCCATTAACTTCAATAGCTTGACTATACGGTCCAAGTGCTTTTGGCGCATTATCAGAGTGTAATACTTTCATAATCTTTATATTTTAAATTAAATTAAATCCTTTATCTCTTAGTGTTTTCTTAATCTCCTCTATATGTTCTATATTCTTTGTCTCTGCTGTTACTCTCAATATGCAGGCATTAACTTTCTTGCAGGTTGCAATGCGTTCATGGTGCACACTGATAATGTTACCGCCAAGTTTGGCAATCACAGAACACACATCAACTAATTTTCCCGGTTGGTCGTCAAGTTCAAGGCCGATAGAACATAAACGCCCACTCTTTGACAATCCACGGTTTATCACACGATTAAGAATAGTAACATCAATGTTACCACCACTAACAATACAAATTATTTTTTTCCCTTTAACAGGTATTTTATTATACATCACAGCAGCAACACTAGCAGCACCGGCACCTTCGGCTACCATTTTTTCACTCTCAATGAGTCTAAGGATAGCAGCACAGATTTCGTCTTCGCTTACTGTTACTATATCATCTACATATTTAGAACAAGTATCAAATGTAATTGATCCAGGTTCCTTTACAGCTATTCCATCAGCAATTGTAGAGACAGATGGCAATTTTTCTTGCTTATGATCGTGAAGACTTTGTACCATACTTGCAGCACCTTCAGCTTGCACACCATATACCTTAATATTAGGATTAATTGATTTTACTGCAAATGCGATACCTGAAATCAGTCCACCGCCTCCAACTGGTACAACAATAGCTTCAACTTCTGGTAATTGATCAAGTATTTCAAGACCAATAGTTCCCTGTCCGGCTATTACATTCTCGTCGTCGAAAGGATGAATAAATGTATATCCTAATTCTTCACGTAGTTGTAATGCTTTCTGATACGCATCATCGTATACACCAGGTGTCAAACAAACTTCAGCTCCTAATCGTTTAGTAGCCTCTACTTTGCTTATAGGAGCACCTTCGGGGAGGCAAATCAGTGATTTTATACCCATTGATGTAGCACCTAAAGCCACACCTTGAGCATGGTTGCCTGCAGAACAAGCAATGACGCCTTTCGATTTTTCCTCTTCAGAAAGTTGTGAAATCTTGTAATAAGCACCACGAATTTTGAATGATCCTGTCTTTTGCAGACATTCCGGTTTAAGATAAACATCGCAATCCGGATTTATCTTAAGTGAATGTACAAGTTCAGTTTTGCGTAGTATCTTGCTCAAAACTAATCGTGCTTTGTAAAAATTGTCTAATTGTAGCATAGTTTTTGAATTAATGGTGCAAACTTACTCATTTTCTAGTCAAAAACATATCTTTTTAGGGATTTTCTTATCAATAAGCACTAAATTTGTTGGTGATTTTAAATCTACTTAGTTACATTTATTATTCATTAATATGCAATTTAATTACACGCTATTATAGCTTTATTCCTATAAATCTAAAGCACTTCTTTATAATCATCGCTATAATGAAACATACTGGTATACCTAAAATACATACTACGGAAAGGCCTGTAATTGGGGCAATAGCGAATAATCCTACTAAGAATGTGAATCCTACAACAACATATGGATGAATAAAATAGAACGCAAAGCTATTAGCAGACATCTTTTGAATTATACGATTTGGCTTGTTGCAAAACTTCTTATTAAAAACTAATAAAAAATAAGATATCCCAACACACATTATAGGTTCCCAAAAGGCATAGAATACAGCCTGCATATTCCAACCACCCGAAAAGTTATCCATTTTATCTCTGCAACTGCCCATCATTATGAGCATTGTTGGTATTCCAATTAATATAGCTAAAAGAAACCATGGTTTTGAGTCTTTGATATTTATCTTATCCATCCATTGGTTGTGTTGGGCAACTATACCTAGTGCATACATTCCTATATATAGTGGAAAGTAACCTAGTTGCAATCCCAAAACAGAATCTCCTGTAGGAATGATAAGCCTCACAAGAAATGCTACAGTTCCGCTTATCAACATAAAAGATATTATACCAATTGTAGATGGATTATTCCATTTGGGGATATTTATATTGGGTAACTTTTGGCAAACTACGTATAGTAATTCAAATAATAGTAATGTAAATACAAACCACATTGGACCGAGACCGAAACCTCCCCAACAACCATATATCCAGTAATTTAGTAATGGGTTGAGAATGAAAAAATATATGGCCAAAGGAATCCCCAGTCGATTAAATCTATCAATAATGAATGCCTTAGTTCCTTTCCTGTGAAAAGATAAAGGCATTAATAATGCAGAAATAAAGAAAAACAGGCTCATGAAGTAGGATTGGTTTATTCCCATTGACGCAGAAAGCAAGGCCTGGGTTAAACCTGTAGTTGTGACAGCTGCTTTATTGTACCACTCGCCTGAAGCTCCAAAAGCAATAGCAGAATGATGATAGAATACTATACATGTAAGAAAGACGCGCAATGCATCAAGATAATAATAACGAGTTTTATTCATAATTTGTGTCCTTTATCTGCAAAAGTAATAGATGTAAATGTAATAGATAAATTTTAGTGATGAAATGGTCATTATCAGTGACAAGTTGCATTTTTCTTGCTGCTTTCTCTTATCTGAAGTTGCGTAGGTACTATGATTTGTTTTACTTTAGTGTCACCTTTTATCTGCGATAATAGCAGTTCACAAGCCGACTGTCCCATCTTATAAGTTTGATGACATACAGCCGACAATTTAGGTTCCACATAATTGGCATGTTCCTCATCGGTATATCCGATTATTGCGATATCATCAGGAATCTTAAGATTATGACTCTTGATAACATCTATTGCTGCAAAGGCAAGGGTATCGTTCATAGCAAGTATCGCATCGGGTGGATTCGCCAATGACAACAACTGTTCTGTAGCAATTTTACCTTCATGATAATCTATTTTTCGGCATACCACCAACTCCTTTTCTATAGGTATCTTGTTCGCTCTCAAAGCTTCCAGATACCCATGTTTTCTCCTTCTTACAATGTCAAGATGGTTAGGTCCACCGATAAAAGCAATACGATGACTACCATTATCTATAAAGTGCTGTGTAGCCATTTGAGCAGATTTTGCACCGTCGGCAATGACTGTCGAAAACTTATCCGGCATACAGGTACGGTCGAACAGGACTACAGGCATATTGATGTCTTTAAGCGCAAGAAAATGCGAATAATCAGTTGTGTCTTGTGATAGGCATGCTATTATGCCTTCAACCCTCATATTAACAAGGTTTTCTATATTGCGCTTCTCATGTTCACTATTTTCGCTACTTGTGGTTATAATAATGAAATATCCATTAGCCACAGCTGTCTCTTCAATACCTTTTACAATAGAAGAAAAGAAATGAGTAACAATATCAGGCACAATCACGCCTATTGTGCGTGGAGCATTTTTGCGCAGACTCATTGCAAAAGGATTGGGACGGTAATTCATCTCTTTAGCCAATCTTTTTACTTTTTCGCATAGTTGATCGCTTATCTCAGGGCTGTTTTTCAAGGCCCTGGATACAGTAGGAATTGACACGCCCAACTTTTTTGCCATATCCTTCATCGAGATGTATTTTTTACTTTCCATCTGCTGCCGTAATTAGTTTAAGTGCACAAATATACAAATAAAATAAATAACAAATGTATCAGTAACTAGTTTTAACGTAATCCGTTACGTTGTCTTTTGTTTGCCATTCGATTGTATGTGTTTTGTTTATGTTTATCTTTGCGGCGTATTAACAAAATAATGAATAATTATGAAATATCATGAGATCGGAAAAACCGGTATGAAAGTATCTTCTCTTGGTTTTGGCGCTTCTTCTTTGGGTGGCGTATTCCATGACCTTAAAGAAAAACAGGGCATCGAAGCTGTTTTTACAGCCGTTGAGTCGGGCATTAACTTTATTGATGTATCTCCATATTATGGATATTACAAGGCTGAAACCGTGCTTGGTAAGGCTCTTAAAGATATTAAGAGAGACAAATATTACCTTTCTACAAAGGTTGGAAGATACGGCGAAAACGGTGTAAATACTTGGGATTATTCTGCAAAGAGGGTAACTGCCAGTGTGTATGAAAGTATGGAACGCCTTAATGTGGATTATCTGGATATTATCAATGTACACGATATTGAATTTGCAGACCTTCATCAGGTAGTAGACGAGACACTGCCTGCCCTTGTAAAGTTGAAAGAAGAAGGTGTAGTAAAGCACGTCGGTATAACAGATCTGCAACTCGAAAACTTGAAGTGGGTTATTGACCGTGTTCCCGAAGGTACGGTAGAGTCGGTACTCAACTTCTGCCATTACTGTCTGTGCGATGATAAACTTGCTGATTTCCTTGATTATTTCGAACAGAAAGGAGTTGGAATCGTTAATGCTTCACCTCTGTCTATGGGATTACTCACTGAAAGGGGAGTACCTGATTGGCATCCTGCACCAAAATCATTGGTTGAGGCTTGTACCAGAGCTGCCAAATATTGTAAGACGAAGAATTATCCTATTGAAAAACTAGCTATGCAGTTCTCTGTAAGTAATGACAGAATAGCTACAACACTATTCAGTACCACAAACCCGGATAATGTCAAGAAAAACATTGACTCAATAAATGAGCCGATAGACTGGGATTTGGTGAAAGAGGTAAGAGACATAATAGGCGATCAGCAACGTGTTAGTTGGTCTAATACATAAGAGACATGTATTATCATATTATAGACGCACATTCGCACCTGTGGCTTAAGCAAGACACTATGGTGAATGGGAAACAGATAAAGACATGCCATAATGGAAGGTCTATGTTCATGGGCGAGATGCGCCAGATGCTGCCACCGTTTATGATAGACGGAAAAAACAGCGCCGAAGTCTTTATCTCTAACATGGATTATGCTCAGGTTGAGGCTGCTGTGGTTACTCAAGAATTCATAGACGGATGTCAGAATGATTATCTTGCTGATGTAGCATTACGTTTCGGCGATAGATTCTTTGTATGTGGACTATGTGATTGTCACAAAGCTGGTTATGTAGAAGAAGTTAAACAATTGGTTGCAAGGGGATTTAAAGCCATAGCCATCCCCGGTCATAGACTGCAGACACCAGGCGGACGTATAATGTTGAACTGCGAAGAAATGGTGCAGATGTTCCATTATATGGAAGACAACGGCATTATTCTCTCCTTGGTATTAGAAGAAGGCACTACTCAGATACCTGAAATAAAAGAAGTGATAGAAGAGTGCCCAAATCTAAAAATAGCTTTGGGGCATTTTGGTATGGTAACTTGCGATGGCTGGAAAGATCAGATAATGCTTGCCCGGAATAAGAATGTCATGGTAGAGTCGGGTGGCATAACATGGCTCTTTAATGACGAATTCTATCCTTTCAAGGGAGCCGTAAAAGCAATACGTGAGGCTGCTGACCTGGTAGGAATGGACAAACTGATGTGGGGGTCGGATTATCCACGCACAATCACAGCTATAACCTATCGTATGTCTTACGACTTTATTACAAAGTCTTCTGATTTTACCGAACAAGAAAAATGTCTATTCCTTGGCGAGAATGCCCGTAAGTTCTATGGATTCGGCACATTCCCTGAGATACCTTATATTAAAAACATGTCTGAATAATAATATCATGAAAAAACAATCTTATAAAATACCTTTGGCATTGATCTTTTGCCTTTTCTTCTTATGGGCGATAAGTAGTAATTTGTTGCCTACAATGATAAGACAGTTGATGAAAACCTGCGAGCTGAATCCTTTCCAAGCGTCATTTACAGAGAGCGCATATTGGTTGGCATACTTCATATTCCCAATACCGATAGCTATGTTCCTGAAACGCTACAGTTATAAGGCCGGCATCATCTTTGGCCTGTTGCTTGCTGCATGCGGAGGCCTGCTATTCTTTCCTGCAGCGATGCTGAAAGAATATTGGGCATACCTTTGCATATTCTTCGTAATAGCAACAGGTATGTGCTTCCTCGAAACAGCTGCAAACCCATATGTTACAATATTGGGAACACCCGAAACAGCAGAACGCAGGCTCAATCTGGCTCAGTCGTTTAATGGACTAGGAGCTTTCATTGCAGCTATGTTTCTCAGTAAGTTAGTACTTTCGGGAGCAAACTATACAAGAGAAACACTCCCTACAGCATATCCCGGTGGATGGACAGCATACATCCAGACAGAAACGGATGCTATGAAACTACCTTATCTTATGCTTGCGATATTATTGATAATAGTTGCGGTAGTGTTTGTTTTCTCCCGACTGCCAAAGATCGGCGACGAAGGTAAGAGCCATGCAGAAGTGAAAGATGAGAAACTTATAGATTTCAGTGTATTGAAACATTCACATCTTCGTTGGGGCGTAATAGCTCAGTTCTTCTACAACGGAGGACAAACAGCTGTTAACAGTCTCTTCTTGGTATACTGTTGTTCATATGCAGGGATAGCCGAGAAGACTGCTACAACGTTCTTCGGCCTTTATATGTTATCGTTTTTGGTGGGCCGTTGGATAGGTACAGCATTGATGGTAAAGTTCCGCCCTCAAAATATGTTGCTTACCTATGCAATAATCAATATAATATTATGCTGCATTATTGTCACAACAGGAGGAATGGTCGGACTTTATTGCATGCTTGGAGTATCTTTCTTCATGTCTATAATGTATCCTACACAATTTTCACTTGCCCTTAAAGGACTTGGTGATCAGACCAAGAGCGGTTCGGCATTTCTCGTAATGGCTATCGTAGGCAATGCCTGTCTGCCACAGTTTACAGCTTATATCATGCACTGCAACGAGCATATATATTACATTGCATATCTAGTGCCTATGATCTGTTTTGCTTTCTGCGCATTTTACGGATGGAAAGGTTACAAGATAAAATCATAAGATAAAAATATAGAGAATTTAAAGATTTAAACATATAAAAAATGAAAGCAGTTCAAATAGTAAACCCTCATGAAATGAGAGTTGTTGATATCGACAAACCTGTATTAGGTGTCGGTGAGGTAATGGTTAAAATAGAATATGTAGGTTTCTGTGGTTCAGATCTTAATACATTTTTAGGAAGAAACCCAATGGTAAATCTGCCCATTATCCCCGGTCATGAGGTAGGCGCCGTAATAGAAAAAATAGGCGAAGGTGTTCCTGAAGGTTTTACAAAAGGAATGAATGTAACACTCAATCCATATACTAATTGCGGTAAATGCGCATCATGTAGAAATGGTCGTGTTAATGCCTGCGAACATAACGAAACATTAGGTGTACAGCGTAATGGAGTAATGTGCCAATATGCAGTATTGCCATGGCAGAAAATAATACCGGCCGAAGGAATATCAAGTCGCACATGTGCACTTATCGAACCGATGAGTGTTGGATTTCATGCTGTTTCTCGTGCTCAGGTTATTGACAATGAGTTCGTTATGGTTGTAGGTTGTGGAATGGTTGGTCTAGGTGCTGTTATACGTGCGTCTCAAAGGGGAGCATCAGTGATAGCAGTCGATATAGATGATGAAAAACTTGCTTTGGCCAAAAGGATAGGGGCTGCATATACTGTTAATTCAATGACAGAAAATGTTCACGAACGGATACAGCAGATAACAAGTGGATTTGGCGTGGATGTTGTTATTGAAGCAGTAGGAAGTCCGGCTACATATGTGATGGCTGTAGAAGAGGTAAGTTTTACGGGTAGAGTAACATATATTGGTTATAGCAAGACAGAAGTTAGTTTCCAAACTAAGTTGTTCGTTCAGAAAGAACTAGACATTCGTGGTTCAAGAAATGCTCTCCCGGCAGATTTCCGTGCAGTGATAAAGTATCTTAAGGCCGGTAATTGTCCTGTAGACGAACTTATATCCAACGAGACAGGTCCAGACGGCGCTTTTGATGCCATGAAAGAATGGGCTTCCAATCCTGGTAAAGTCTTCCGTATTCTAGTTAAATTCTAATAGAACTGAGATTTAAATATTGCCTTCAGCCTGCAGATTGACCATTGATTTATGTCTGCAAAGGTTGAAGGCAATTTTTTTTAATGTTTGTAGTATATACATTTTAGACCACGAGACCACGAGACCAGGAGACCACGAGACCGTAATAATTGTACGATTAATTTATTTTACTGCTACAATAACTCCAAATTTAAGATATTGGTACACACATTCAGATTGATCGAATCCTATTTCTTTTAGCATAGAAATAGTATCACGCACAGTACTTTCTTTATCTAAAGCCTTACGAGAAGTCCAACGATCTATTTCTTCTTTTGTAATACCACTATGTATAATATAGTCGTACCAATATTTATTGAATGTCTCATTAATAATATCAGAACTAGCATTGAACTGGTCAAGATTGAGGAAACATCCGCCTTTGGGCAATTTGTCATAAATAAGAGAGTAAAGCAAACGCTTTTCATCTTCATCCAAATGATGTATTGACAGAGCGGATGCTATCAAATCGAAATCTCCGGAAGGGAATTCTGCCGAATAGTCTGCCACATTATAAGTAAAGTTATTTTTACCATGGAAACGCACTTTGGCGATGTCAAGCATCTTTTCGGCAACATCTACTAACGTAAATTGTGCAGTCGGAAACTTCTCGTATAAATACTTTGTAAGAAGGCCTGTGCCTGCGCCAAGGTCTAGAATAGATTCGTAATCATTTTTGATTAGGGATAGTATATTGACACCAGTTTCATAATAATCATCAAAGCACGGAATGAAATATCTGCGACCTGAGTCGTATATGTCTACATCTGAATTAAATTGTCTCTTAATATTCTTTGTTTCCATTCTATTTTGTTTTAAACATCGCCTCCCTTTTTATATTCACGTTTAGTCATCTCTACGGTTTTTCCACCAAATCCCATGTTTGTATCAGGCAATTCTTTAATGGTTATCATGAAAAATTCCTGTGGAATACCCGTTACTTTAGAAGCTGTTACAGTTAAGCGACTGATTAAATTTCTCTTTTGTTCTGTGGTCAACTTACCGCATTCCATTGTAATATATGGCATAATATTTTAATTATTGATTATTTTATATTAAAATCATCCGAATGGAAGTCGCTATAAAAACGTCCCTTTGTGGCGGTAAATTTCAGCACGCAATAATCAGGGTCGCTTACTCCTTTGGGATAATATATCTCGTCTCCTTCATGCCAGATACGTTTTTTCTCTTCTGTAGTTTCCAGTACTTCTATTGTGCCAGTCAGACTAGCCCCGTGAAATAATCGTGGATTAACGAAATAGATGCTTGCTTTCGGGTTGAGTTTAAAACATTTCACTTTGTTTGATGATGTATTTGTCGTGAAATAGAATGTTCGTATTCCCTCGTGTTCACGTGGTTTCAACATTGCTTTTGTCACCGGGCAACCGTCTTCATCGATATAGCAAATAAATGCGTTGGCTGATTGTTCTGCCATGTTTTCGATCGTTTGTTCAAAGTTTCTCATGCTACTTGTTTTTAGTGTTATACTGCAAAGGTATAAAAAAAATGGATACTAATTAGTATTATGATTATAAACACTACAATATTTACCTTTGAGACCAAGAGACCAAGAGACGCCTCAAAACTTTATTAAAAAGTAAAGGGCCAGATTCATCACGAATCCAGCCCTTTATGGTTTCACTTGACCTTCTGTCATAAAGCATTATGCAATATTCAGGAAGGTAAGTTTAACCGGATAAGGATATTTATTAAACAAATGTTTATTTGAAATTCCATTTTGAATTATCAGAATTGAAATCATAAGCAGCCAGGGTAGGGTTGCAGTCACCGGCAGAATATAGCACATAATGAGTGTTCAGTCCCGGTTTACCCGGAATCCCCTTTGGCATAATCCTGTATGTGCCGTCTGTCAACTGCTCTATGCGCCACAACTGTTCGGGAGTACCGGTAAACTGAGGTACTGTTCCAACCTCTTCATCAGCTGTTGCAGTAAGGGCACGATCGGTACCTTTGATTGTAATCTTATAATAAGGTCCACCTAGATAACCTCCTGCATCCGGTACTGCGGTGATAGTCCATAACTGATTGGGACGGAACATGTAATCATTGATTCTTACACGGATATCACCCTTCGGCCAAGTCTGTATAACATCAGACAACTGTTGCTCGGGTAGCGAAACAACTGGTTCTTTGGGGTCCATTCTCCAAAATGCCTGCTGCTTCTGTTGCATGCGTACAAAGTCTACAGCTAGCTCAAGAGCATATCCACGGCGTTCTGATTGTATAGCGTAAGTACCTTCCTTAAAACGTTCACCTGCAATGGGCCATCCATTCTTCCATAGTAGCGGACGGATACCTAAAACACTGCGGCCACTTCGATTGAAATCGGCCTCATAATGGCATGACATAACTTCTACGCCATCGTCAATAATCCTGCGTCCAAAGTGACCGGGACCAACCACGCGGTCGCCGGCATTGATTACCATTCTGCCGCCACCTTCAAACATTGTTCGCCCAACATTGTCCATGTATGGTCCTGTTACAGTCTTAGACCTGCCTACTACAATATTATATGTAGAGTTCAGACCGTCGCAACATGTACCGTGAGTTCCTAGCAGATAATACCATCCGTCGCGGTAAATCAAGTCTGTGGCTTCACAGTCTATTGCGATATCAACGGGCTTATTACCTGCTACACGACTACCCGTTTTAGGATCAAGTTCAACTAGACGTATGTTGCCAAAGTAAGTGCCATATGATAACCATAAGCGACCGGTTGTTGGGTCTAGCAATAGTCCCGGGTCGATGGCATCATTATCTTCAACTCCATCAGATGCAGCTACTTCAACCGGTTCTGAAAACTTGAACGAAGGTGATTTAGGATCAAGAGTATTATTCCATATTGTAAAGATATGAGCATTATGCCCTCCGCCGAGTCCTCCACCCGAGTTACCGTATGCCATGAGATAGCGGTCGCCTATCTTGATGGCATCAGGTGCGGCACCACCACCGGGTCGGACAGCACCACCTTTCCAAGTCCATCCGTCGTCCGAAATCAAACCACCGCCACCGGTTCCGAATGTGTAATATTTCCCATCACACTCCATAATGGTCGAGGGGTCGTGGATATAAGGTTGACCTACCTGAGCCTCTGCCGACCTGGATAACATCAACATCGCTGAAACTGCGATAAATATATTGCGATAATTAGTCATTGCTTTCATATTAAAATTATTTGTAGTTAATGGTGTAATTTTTTACAGGTGCACCCTGCTCATCAATAAATCGAACACAGAAGTCGCTCATACCCGGACCATTGATAACAGCGCAGCGCAGTATGTTGCGGCCCTTATGTAATGTTACGCGTGGCGACATTCCGTCATCTTTAACCATTCGCCTGTCACCGGATAGAAGCAAAACTTCTTTACCGTTAAGCCACCACATTGAAGCTGAATTCGATCCTGCTGCTAATCTTACATTAGGAATCTCTTCGTTGCAATCTATAATAGTTACTCCCCAGAATAGCACTCCATATACTTGCTTTTTAAGTCCTGAAGCAAAGCGGAATAATTTTACATGAAACAAGTTGCTGTCAAATGCATGCCAAGCCAGTTTTTGGTTACCCACCTTTACGGTACTGCCGTCTTTAGGCACCATCGTCATCTGATTATGAAAGTATTCTTTATTGAAAGCATCACGAAGGTAAGTGTCTGTAAAACCCGAGTTTCCCCTGTTAGGCTTATTTATTGGTTCTAATAATAGCCATCTGCGGATAAAACCGTCATTATCAGGTTGAGCCTCCTGCTTGCCGATAGGCGAGAAATACTGATTGAGAGCCGGTTCCTTACCATCAGCTTGTGGTAAAATAATGCGATAGTTTCCACTAAGTTGCATAAACTGGAACAATCGTATCAGTCCATCATAATAAGCATCGAAATATCCGTCAGGTAGAGGTTCATGTTTTGCATTCCACAATCTGTCAACGAATTCCTTGCTGATACTGTTACTGCACATTAATGATACCGATGCTGTTGTAGCAACAAGTCCGATAGAGTGGCGTAGAGCCTTAGGATAGTCGCCAGCCGGTAATATCTCTTCTTTAGAAGGCAATGTTCCGTCTGTGCGATATTGGTCAACAAACTTATCAATTCCTTTTGAATAGAAAAAGTTTTGTATCTTCTCACCATATTTCTGTTGCCATTCACGATCTGCACACGACCATTGATAATCAAGTGCTATATTCATAGGCACCCGCCATGAGTCATATCTGAAAGTATTAAATACCGAATTTCTGAACTTTAACGGAGTACCATCATAATTGCTCATGTCGGGAGTCAGTCCTGTCTTCTCGTCTACAACCTTGTGCAGATATTCTCTGGCCGCAGCTGCCGCTTTCTGCCAGAAATCTGTTCTACCGTCATTAGCCCATCTGCTCCACACGTCATAAAATGCCGGTATATTATAAGAAGGGTCTGTGAACCTTGATCCGAATTTATCAGGAGTAAATGTAATCAAATAATTGTCTTTATTAAAAATAGGCATAACGCCATCCTCTCCATTCTTTGAAAAAGAACAGTTCAGAATCCTAAGAGCCTCTTTTCTGTAATTGATGCCCGTGTCATTGCCCCATCTGTTTGATGCGAATATAAGAGAGGTGATGTAATACAGTTCACCGTCAGAAGCAGAACCCTCAGAGTTTCGAGTGCCGTCAGTCTTGCAGCTCCAGGCAAAATATCCCTCTCTTGGTCCGTCTTGATGCTGCATATATTTCTTGCTCCAGCGCCAGATGCGGTCAAAAATGTCTTTTCTGTTAAATTGCACTGCAATCATCATTCCATACGACATTCCTTCTGTGCGTACATCATGATTCTTTATGTCTGTGATGTATCCCAAGCTGTCGCCAACCTCAAAATACACCTTGTGCGGACCATAAAACACATCATTGAATACTTCCTTCAGCTTGGCATCCACTTGCTTCTTACTATATCCCATCTCTACAAAGAGATTTCGATAGCTGTTTGTCTCCAATGCTCCCTTTGTCCATGGGGAATGCATTTGCGACGTGTCTGGTTGCCTGGCCTCGGCTACTAATGCCGGACATGCAATCATAATAGATAATAAAAAAAGTTTGATTGTCTTCATCGTAATCTTAGTATAGGTTATTTAATGATGCAAAATTAACAAAAATACCTAAAATATATTATAACTTTTGTTACAAGAACATTTCATTATATATCATATTTCAATATAAATAGAACATCTAATTATATATAGCCTCAATTATCTTGATTTGTCTAACCTACGATTATGATTAATTGTTTAGAGACCAAGAGACCAAGAGACCTTCGTAATTTCAAATAGAGTAATGATTTAATAATAAATGTAAGAGTATTGTAAAGTTCATGATAAAGTCGTAACTTTGCAGTCTGTACCCAAAACATGAACATTACAATCATATGAAATACAAGATGATCGTGCTCGACCTCGACGGCACACTGACAAACGAGAAGAAGAAGATAACACCCAAGACCAAAACTGCTCTGATGAAGGCGCAGCAAATGGGGGTGAGGGTAGTTCTGGCATCAGGGCGTCCCACTTATGGCATTACAGCTTTGGCCGAAGAGTTGGAGTTGCAGAAGTATGGCGGCTATATACAGGCTTTCAATGGGGGCAGAACCATAAATTGTGCTAGTGGCGAAGTTGTATTCGAACAGACTCTAGACAAGTCACTTGTTCCATTACTCTACGATGCTGCTACCGATGACGGAATGGCGATCCTTACGTATCAGGGCGAATGTATTGCCACCACGAAGAAAGAAAATAAGTATGTATTACACGAGGCTTTCATCAACAAGATGCAGGTGGTACAATATGATGACTTTCTCGCTCAAATTGTCTATCCCATCAATAAGTGCCTTATTGTAGGCGATCCTGTTCCATTGCATCAGCTGGAACTACAACTGGCTGATCAACTAAAGGGCCGCATGGATGTCTATCGTTCTGCCGGATTCTTTCTTGAGTGTGTACCGCTCGGCATAGACAAAGCCCGTTCTATCGAGCGGCTCATCAAGACGTTAGACGTCAGTAGGGAAGAGATAATAGCCTGTGGTGATGGTTATAACGACCAGAGCATGATTAGCTTTGCCGGATTGGGAGTGGCCATGGCCAATGCTTCGCGCGAGGTGCAAGATACGGCCGATTATATCACTTACTCTAACGAGGAAGACGGAGTGGCTCATGTTGTAGAAAAATTTATACTCTGAAATCTCATATTTTGATTATCACTTTACATTTATAAACTATCTGATTATGAAGAAAATCAAAGATTTAATAGCTTGCTGTGGCTTGGATTGTGAAAAATGTGATGCCCGCATCGCTACAGTAAAAAATGATAATGAACTGCGTGAAAAGACGGCTCGTAAATGGAGCGAGATGAATAATACTGCCGAGATTACTGCCCAGACAATCAATTGCATGGGTTGCCGCACGGACGGACCTAAATTTGCTTATTGCAACTATTATTGTGAGATACGCAAGTGTGTTAATGAAAAAGGTTTTAACACTTGTGGTGACTGCAAAGCATTGGATAGTTGCCAGATTGTAGGTGCCGTCTTTAAGAATGCACCGGAAGCAAGGAAAAATTTAATAGACTGATAGCTTATTATACTTTTGAGACCGAAAGACCATGAGACCAAATTTAGTGATATTCCCGTAAACCATATTAAAGTTAAGGTATACAGTCAATGGCAAATACTTGATAATCAATTTTTTAACTAAATTAATTAGGTGTAATAGACATTACACTATTTATTTGTATACCTGTAATATGATGAAAACACTAAAAAATATACGTTTTTTTTGCGTATTATTAAAATTTACTTAACTTTGCAAAATATTATGGTGGTATTATGGCTTTGGAAATAGAAAAAATAAATGCGCGAGACGAAAAGAATTGGGCAGTTCTTTTTGATATCTATTATGCGCCTTTATGTTGTTATGCTATGAATTATTTGCATGATTTAGAATTATCCGAAGATATAGTACAAGAAACACTTCTCAACCTCTGGGTTAGTGATTATGAATTTGATTCTCAAAAACACCTCACATATTATCTATACAAAGCAATATACAACAATTCTTTATATCATCTTCGAAAAACTCGTGAACATGTAGAGATAACAGATAATATGGATATGCAGTTTTCGGATGATAATTTTTCAGAAACCGTAAAGGAGGAACTCGTTAGACGGCTATATGAAGAAATACAGAAACTCCCGGAGAGGAGACGACAGGTAATGCTTCTTTCTATAGAAGGTAAGAGCGGCAAAGAAATAGCAGAAATGTTGCACATCAGTGTAAATACTGTAAAGGCCGTAAAAGCAAAAGCCATGGATTCCCTAAGAAAAGCAACAAAAGATAACCCTATTTTATTCTTTCTTTAGAGCAAAATGTCAGAGTTTTGACTATAAAAGCATCTTTTATGTCATTTTTTTGTAGTTTCAGTAATACTTTTTTTGTTTTTTGCATAATAATATAAAATTAATGAAAGTATGAAAGAATCTAAAGAGGACTTGTTTAATGCTGTTGAATCCATCGAAAAGGATGAACCGCAAAGTGATGATAAGTTGAAAGAGGTGAGTGCTTTTTACAATAGTAAGAAAGTCTCAGATCGTATTCATGCTTATCAGAAGGTTGATACGGATGCTGCTTACTGCCAATTTTTAAGTAAGGTGCATTCTTATACCACTCATTTTTATTGGAAGTATGCTGCCGTTGTGGCAGTTGCTGCAATGTTATTGATTACTTTTTTTATAGTTTATCCTCATTATACAAGACAACAACATAGTCCAGAGGTTACAGCCATGTTGAAAAAGAAGATTCCTGCATTATCTGATTCATTACCAATGATCAGACTGGCTAATGGAAAGGTCATTGTTCTTTCTAAATCCGGTCAGAGTTTGGCACAGGCAGGTTTAAGTGCAGCTGTGGGACAGAGTTCCATTGCTCTTAATGCTGAGGGCAACGATGTTCCTGTAGAGATGCTTGAACTTGTAATACCTCGTGGACGCCAGTATCAAGTTTCACTTCCAGATGGCAGTATGGTAAATCTGAATTCAGGTTCTACCTTGAGATTCCCTAATCGTTTTACTTCTAGGAGAGATGTTTATTTAAGAGGTGAGGCTTACTTTGAAGTTAAAAAAGACGGTCGTCCTTTCAGAGTTACTTGTCCGGCAGGAGCTGTAAATGTATTAGGAACTACATTTAATGTACGCGCTTATAGTAGCGATAATGCATGTATAGCCCTTTATACAGGTAAGGTGCGTTATGAGAATAATGGACATGACGTTGAACTGTCACCAGGCGAACAGATTGTAAAAACAGGTAATGAAATAAGCGTTAATCAAATATACAATAGGCATACAGCGGCCTGGAAAGATGGTCTTATTTATTTCACAGACGACAATCTTGGTGATGTAATGGATGACATTGAGAGAATTTATGATGTGAAAGTCGTATTTCAAAGAGATATACGTAGTATAAGATTCACCGGTGAGTGCAAGCGTACAGAATCAGTAGAAGATTTCATGAAAGTAATGGGATTAACTAAAGAGTTCGGATATGAAATACAAAATAAGACAATCACAATAAAATAAATCAAAAAATGAGATAATAAAATAGTGACTTAACTAAGAGATTAATTTTTTAACAATTATTATTAGATGAAGAAGAAATCAATACGTTTATGGCTTCTCAATCGTTTATTGAGAAGAAAGAGGCTTATTATGTCTTTAGGGATTTTATGTTGCTCTTTACATTTTGCATTCGCACAGAATGAGAGGATTACATGTGAATTTCACAACACAAAGGTCATCTCCATTATGGAGTATGTACAGAAAAAAGCAGATATCAGCTATGTATACAACACAGCACTTCTTAAAGATAAGAAGGTTTCGATATCCGCAAAAAATGAGACAGTAAGTTCTTTTTTAGAAAGATTGTATAGCCCTATTGGGCTTGAAGTAGTATGGCAGGGGCATACAGCTGTAATTCGCAGGAATATGTTACATAAGAGAGAAGTTCTTGTTTCTGGACATGTAACAGATTCAAATAACGAGGCTCTTCCGGGTGTAAACATTAGTGTTGTAGGCGAAAGAAAAAGCGTGGTTACTGGTTCTGATGGTAATTATCGAATTAATGTACGCGAAGAGGATGCTTTGAAATTTAGTTTTATAGGTATGAAAGCTAAAATTGTTATCTGTTATAGCCCGATGATAAATGTAGCGTTAGAAGATGATATAAAATCTGTCGATGATGTGGTTATAACAGGATATCAGACCATTGACCGTTCTAAACTTACTTCGGCTGTTACAACTCTTAAAATGGAGGATATTAACAACCCGGGTATGACAACTGTTGACCAGATGCTCGAAGGTAAAGTTCCGGGTATGATATTCATGCAGAATTCTGGCCAGGTCGGAGCTGCTCCTAGTCTCCGTGTGCGTGGTACATCAACTATTCTTGGTAACCGCGAACCGTTATGGGTTCTAGATGGTATTGTTCTTTCCGACCCTGTTAACATTGACCCTCAACAGATTAATGATCCTGACTTTGTTAATCTTTTGGGTAATGCCATATCAGGATTGAACCCGAATGATATTCAGCAGATAGATGTATTGAAAGATGCTTCTGCCACTGCTCTATATGGTGCTAAAGCCGGCAATGGTGTTATCGTGATTACAACCAAGAAGGGTACCATAGGTAAACCTTCTATCAGTTATAATGGTAACTTTACTTATGCCAGCCGACCAAGATATTCTGATCGTGATGTCTATATGATGAATTCGGCAGAGCGTACAGATGTAAGTCAGGAACTTATAGACCGAAAGATGTATTATAATAATGTGACTCAGTGGTCTGGCTACGAACAAACTGTTCAGGATTATTATAGTGGTAAGTTGAATTATTCAGAATTTAAGGAAAAGTCAGACTATTATCGTTCTGTCAATACTGATTGGTTGGGATTGCTCACACACGATTCTTTCTCACACAACCATACAGTGAGCCTTTCAGGTGGTTCTCCTAATATAAAATATTATGCTTCACTTGGATATGGTGTTGAAAATGGAGTTATCAAACAAGAGAAGAATGAGCGTTATTCAAGTATGCTCAACTTGACAGCTACATACAGAAAATTCAATGCACAGTTCCAGTTGCAAGCCAGCAATTCTAAGCGTAATTATGCTCCTCAACAACTTGGAGTAATGGATTATGCTTATAATACAAGTAGAGCTATGCCTGCTTATAATCCTGATGGATCATTATTCTATTATCCTAGAGTCAATACTACAGGTCAACGTTATGATTTCAATATTCTCAACGAAATGGCCAATTCGGGTGATGGTTCTGAAACTAATGGTATCAGTATGCATTCGCAGATTAGATATGACATTTTGCCTTGTCTTAATATCGATGCACTTTTGGCATATAATATTTCAAATACTACTCGCGAACAGTATTATACCAAAGATACATATTATATATATAATTTAAGAGCAGATCAGAGTCAACGTAACGATTTGTGCCCTGTAGGTGGAGAATTACAACGCCAGGATACAAAGAATGACGACTATACAGTACGTCTGCAAGCCAACTTCATGAAGACTCTTGGTAAGAATGGCAATCATCTTGTTACAGCTTCTGCAGGTATTGAAGCTAAATCTACCGAATATAAAGGTTTCAATATCACACGTCGTGGTTATTTTACAGAATTTGGAGGTTATTTTGATGCCGTACCAACCGATGATGGTGGGTATTATTCAAAGTTCATGAGCACTAAAGACGCTTTGGGATATAAAACGCGTCAGTTGAATAACGAACTTGCATGGTATTGTACAGCCGGTTATGGCTTTAAAGATACCTATATATTCAATGTGCATCTGCGTGCTGAACGATCTAACCTCTTCGGTTCGCGTGCCAATGAGGAATTTTCTCCTATCTGGGCTGTGTCAGGACGATGGAACATGAAGAAAGATATTCTGAAGAATACTAAATGGGTTGACGATGCTTCATTGAGAGCTTCTTGGGGATGGCAAGGTAATATGTTACCGGGTCAGACAGCTAAGATGATCATCCAGCAATCAATGCTTACCGACCCGATATATAATTCTAATTATGCTACTATTGCCCAATATCCAAACCCTGATCTAAAGTGGGAAAAGACTTCATCTTATAATATTGGTCTTGACTTTGCCCTCTTAAATAATAAGATCCGCGGTACTTTATCATATTTCTATAAGCATACCAAAGATGCTTTCTTGACAAAGACTATTTCGGATATTAACGGTATTAACCAGTATGTCGTAAATGGTGGTTCTTTGAATAATCAGGGCGTTGAGATCTCATTGAGTTTTACTCCTATCAATAATGCTAATCTTGGCAGTGGCAAACGTGGATTCGTATGGCGTATCGATCCTCAGATCGGTGAGGTGCTTAATAAAGTTATCAACCGCGCCATCAATAACAAGACACATACAATGCATGATGTGGTTACATACAACGACTATCTTACAGGTAATGTAGAGTTGGCCGATAAACCTATCAGTACATTCTATTCTTATAAGTTTGCGGGATTGAGTCATGCAGATGGTTCACCTATTTTCTATGGAGCCGAAGATGCCAACAAGGCTGCTTTAATGGCTAAATATGCTGGTATGAACCGCGATGAGGTATTCATGCAGGTTATGGAAGAATCTGGTCAGCGCGAACCTTACATACAGGGTAGTGTAAACAACTATTTGGGATACGGCAGCTTCGGATTGTCTTTCAATTTCACCTATTCGTTGGGTAACAAGATACGTCTGTTGAAAATCTGCTCAGGCTATGCATCGAGTGTGGTTTATCCTCAGCAGAACCTACGTAAAGAGTTTATCTATCGCTGGCGTAAACCCGGTGATGAGGCATATACCAATATTCCCGGTCTTGTAACAAGCAGTACTCTTAATACTCCATGGTGGCAAGAAAATGCTGCTAGTGCATATACATTTGGAGGATCAATATATGATATGTATGACAATTCTGATATTAGAGTAGTTAGTGGTGATTACCTCAAATTACAGTCACTTGCATTCAGATATAACCTGGATGATAAGTTGGTGAAAAAAATGGGATTGCAGTCTCTCTATGTGAGTCTTGTAGGTAACAACCTCTTCACAGTTTGCAGTAGCAAACTAAAAGGTCAGGATCCTACTCAGAATGGTTCATCTCCACAGATCAACCTTTCTACACGTCCTACTTTTACATTTAACATTAACTTCACGATTTAATTGAATAGTATGAAAAAGTTATCAATATGTGTTCTTTTATTTTCGATACTCTTCACTTCTTGTAGTGGTTTTCTTGATGAGTATTCTACAGATCAGCGCTATTGCGAAACACCAAACGATCTTAATCTGCTTATGGTAGGTTCCGGATTTCTTGGCGTTTATCAACCATCAGTTTATAATCAGGTTACGATGGATAAGTCATTTTTAACTTTATCCAGTAACAGCAGTATGCATTTCCCATGGCTTCAGCTGATGGATGATGATGCTGAGGCTTTCTTGCAAGATTATGTAACTCCTGATCAGGGCACTCCTTATAATATGTTGAGTGCTATGGCCAACTGGAGTGCGAACCCATGCTCTAATATTCAGTCTCAGCAGTGGGATGATACACAATGGACTAAGTTATATGCATGCATAGGTGCCGTTAACTCTATAATATATCAGGGAGAAAATCTAAAGGGTAAGGATCCTAAAAACGAAGCTCTGCTCGATCATGTATGTGGCGAGGCTTACTTCTTGCGTGCCTTATACTATTTCTATCTGGCTAATGTTTATGGGTTGCCTTATTCTCCGGCTACAGCTTCGCAAGACTTCAGTGTACCATTGAAGATATCTCCAAATGTAGAAGATAAGTACTTTACACGTTCTACCAATGAGGAGGTTTTCAATCAGATATGGGCCGACCTTAAATCTGCAGAACAGAATATTGGTAGTTATACGCCTGATTCTAAATTGCGTGCAGGTATTGGTGCCGTAAAGGCTCTTCAGAGTAGGGTAGCTGTATATATGGAGAAATACCAGGATGCAATAGATGCTTCGAATGCATTCAGCGATCTTAGTTATTCTCTTACAGATTTAAAAACATTCGATAATAAGACCAACTTCCTTGGAAGATCTTCTAAAGAGGTGATTTTCACAGTAGGTGGCAATATTACAGCAGGTGTGTTTATCAACGACTCTGTTTCGGCTTGGAATGGAGATAACGACAGAGCAAGCAGCTTTAAGGCTTCTAACGATCTGATGGAGAAATATAGCTCTAAGGATTTGCGCCGAAGGGCATTCTTCAAAGAGTCTGCTGTAAATCATGCTCCTCTGCCTAATAAGTATAAGACATGGCAGACCTATAATGATCCAGAGCTTGTTTCGGATATATTCTGTATTAGATATGGTGAGGTAGTGCTCAATAAGGCAGAGGCTCTTGCCATGATGGGCAGTATAGATGATGCACGCAATACATTGCAGAATTTGAGAGCTAACAGAATTACAGGAGCTCAATTGAGTGATATCCCTACAGACCAGAAACAGTTGGTCGACTTTATAAGAAATGAGCGTCGTCTTGAATTATGTTTCGAGGGGCATCGCTGGTTCGACTTGCGCCGCTATTCTGTAAACAGTAAATTCCCTTTGTCTGCCGATTTCACTATCAAGCATCCGGCTTATACATATGATCCAAATTCGAATGTAAGTTACCTTACCGGATATTACGTTCTCCAGTCATATAGTAAAGATCAGGGCGCATGGGTGGTACCGGTTCCTAATGCTACTATAGAGTTTAACCGTGGTTCTATTACGAATCTTTTACGTAATGACCGTAGTATAATCAAATAAATTATAAACAGATGAAGATACTTAAAAATATATTGCTTTTGGGAATTGCAGTTCTTTCGCTTTCGGCTTGTCAGAAAGAAGAAACGATGGACTTTCCTGATTATGACAAAAACTGGTATGTTGTAGATGATAATCCAAGCGACTCTGTAAGTCATGCCATATATCTTTTCTATAAGGATTTTGGAATACCAGTATTTACCAACGATACGATTGGATCACAGCAGCGTGTTGATGTATTCAATAAAGAATATACTCATTACGAAACTCTCACACTGAGTTATTCGATGGGTGGTATGGCCAGTGCCAGTTCTTCTCCTGTAGTTGATAACTTCACTTATGCCAATAGAGCCAATGTACCGGCTTTCTTAAGATACATTCGACAGGAGATAATGCCCGCTCTGCCTAAGGCTATCCACATACAGAGCTTATTCCTGGTAGACCAGATGACGAGTTTCTCTTTTGGCTCCTATGCCTTCAAGGGACTCAACACCTTGGTAATATCTAACGTTTCAAGATTGTCTACGATGGATGAGTCTGAGAAGAAGAAGATGAAGGGTGCAATACTCCGTTCAGCTTTGACCGACTATATCTTGAATCAAGATGCTTACTCTTCGTTATTGGCTAAATTCTATCAGATATCACGAAGTCTGAGTCCGACTCAAGATATCTATCATATGTATAAATGGTCCCTTAATCAGTATGTTACCGGAGCTGATCCTAACGACTGGAATCATCCTACAGTGCAAGAAGTTGGCTTCTTGGATACAGATCCTCAAAACACTTATTATACTCCTACTAGTACATGGATGGACGTCAATATGTACGTAGAGGCAGCACTTACTTATAATCAAGACGAATTTACGCAGTTGTATGGTACATATCCATATATCATGCAGAAATACACAATAATACAAAATATAATTAACAGTTTAAAGTAAAACATTAAGATGAAAAAAAGTATTTTATCTTTTGCCATGTTAGTGGCAGCCGCCACCTGTGGAGCTCAAACGGCTCACATCGGAGGTGTGTTCAACAAGATTATCATTGATAATCAAAAAAGTACATCCGTTGTTCTCTGCCAGAATGTGAATGGCAAACTGGAAGAAAAAGCGGGAGCCGGATTGAGAAGCTACGACAAGTCCTTCAGCCTGAATGTAGGTTCTGAAACCGGGTTGTTGAACAAAGTCTCTTACATAGGTGCTGATGGTGAGTTTTACCCTATTTATCTTGGTGATAAAGACTCTATCAATATAAATGTAGAAGATGGCAATATCAAACTAAGCGGTAAAATAGGTAAAGAGAATGAGTTTATCGCAGGATGGTTCGAAATTCTTGCTCCTCTAAGAACATTAGATTATACACTGGCTGGTCGTAAAGCTACACCCGCTCGCTATCATGCTGTAATAGACAGTGTTACAACTCTTGCTCAGCAGTATATGGCTAATGTCAATACCGGTAATGCCGCATTCGATTCTTACATAAAGAAAGCAATGCCTTTCCTCCTTCAGTATGATATCACTTCTGTGTTCATGAATGGTATAGAATGGCCTAAACATGAGGATTATCCACAGTATATTCAGGATTATTTGAGTAAGGATATATACAACAGTATGGATGTATGGCATTATTCTCCACAGCCTTTCGACTTGATGTTGAATTATGCTTTTGCCAAAACTTTCGTTTACAATTTCATCATGGGTCCTACACTTCCTTGGGAGTTGAAGTATATCAAAAATGATGAGTTGCGTGGTGAGGTTATCCTGTCCGCTATGGAGAGAAATCTGCTTGATAGTGCAGACGTAGTTTGTAAACGTTATGAGAGCAGCTTTGTTACACCAAAACAGAAAGTACGCAGAGTTGACCTGTTGAAGAAATATATGGTTAAGAAAGCCGGAAATCCTTGGATAGACTTTACATACGAAGATGCAAATGGCAAAAAGAGAAAACTTTCTGATTTTAAGGGTAAAGTTGTGTTAGTAGACGTTTGGGCTACATGGTGTCCTCCTTGTAAAAAAGAGATCCCTTACTTACAGGAACTTGAAAAAGAATTTGCCAAAAAGAACATCGTATTCTTAAGTGTATCTTTCGATACCGACCGTGTTGCATGGAAAAAGATGCTAAAGGATAAGAATATGGGTGGCGTACAGTTGATTTCATATAGAAAAGGTCCGTTGGTAACTGACTATCAGATTGCTGAAATACCACAGTTCATGGTTTTCTCTAAGACAGGAAAGACTGTAAATATCAGTGCTCCACGTCCTTCAGAGCCTGCTCTGAAACAGTTGTTGGAGGCTGAACTAAAAAAATAAAATAGCATTGAGATGAAAAAAACTCTTGTTATATTGATGCTTATTCTTACGACAATTGGTGTCTGTGCTCAAGGCGTAGACTTTGTCAAGGGAATAAGCTTCAAAGAAGCCTTGGCCAAAGCCAAGAAAGAAAACAAAATGGTATTCATGGACTGTTATACGTCGTGGTGCGTACCATGTGCAAAGATGTCTCATGATATATTTCCACAAAAAGAATGTGGAGATTTCTTCAATGATAAGTTTGTATGCATAAAGATGGATATGGAGAAAGGCGAGGGTATTCAGCTGTTAAAGAAATACTTAGTGCAGTCTTATCCCACATTCATAATCATGGATGCCGACGGTAAAGAAATCAATCGCCTTACCGGCGCTTCATCGGATGCAACCAGTTTTGTGGCTCGCATGGTAGAAGCTGTAAAACCGGATAATTCGGTAGTTGCCTTGAAGGAGGCTTTCGATAAGGAACCTAATTACGATAATGGTATGAAACTGGCCAAGGCGCAGATAGACCACGGACAGGATCCGGCTCCTACGTTCGACGAGATGTACAAGAATCCATGGGAGTCGCAGCGTTATTCACTCGAATATCTCGAACTTGTTTTCGCCACGACTGATTTCAGAACTTCACGTTTCGACCATTTTATGCTGGACAAGGCAAAGATGGACAAGTATCTTGGTCGCGAGGTTGTAAACAGGATGATTTTCGATACATATAGAAAACCAATGTATATGGTGGCCGATGAACGCCCACACAACTATACACTGGAAGATGTAAGAAAGGCGGCTTTTATAACAGCTATGCTTGGATTGCCTGTCGATGATGCCGAGTCGTATCTTCCTAGAATTGCGCTCTATGTGATGGAAAAAGATTACGATACGATGATCAGATTTTATGAACAGACAATAAGATTCCTTCCCAGTACTGACGCATTCAAGGGTATACTCGAAAATATCCTTACCAGCAAGTATAAGAAGATGAACGCATCTCAGCAACAGAAGGTTATGGATTATCTCAAGAAATGCGCTAATGCATCTACTTACGATTCCAAGTCAAAGCTGGAGACTATCAATTCTCTAATAAATCAAAAATAATGGAATTTAATAAAATATCAATATCAGTTGCCCTCTCGTGTGTGAGCATAGTCACTTTGAGCGCCCAGACATTAGAGAAAGACTCGTTGGTCAGCACTATGAAGAGTGAACTGAAATACGATATGTCGCAACTGCAAAAGGAGGCTAATCCTCCATATTTCATGAGTTTCAGACTGGCAGACGTTACCAAATCGGTCATTTCGAGCGATCTTGGTGCTGCATCGGTCGAGAGCAATCATGAGAGAAGTCTGACACCCCAGATAAGATTGGGATCTAAGGATCTTGACAATTTCAAATACCAGAACCAGGGTAGCGGAAGCGAACAGCGTGACGGTAAGGGTGTGGCCGTTCCTATCGATGGAATGGTTATACCGGGCATGAGACAGGCTATATGGAAGGAGGTCCTGAGGCGTTATCAGATTGCCAAGAGCAATTACGATCAGGCTAAATCTAAGGCTCTTACTAGTACCGCCGATGAGGACAAGGCTCCTTGTTTTTCGGATGCTCCACTCGAAACTTATTATGAACAACCGCTCCCTCAGAGTGTGTATAAGATAGATGCTGACACTTGGAAAGACAGACTTAATGCCATTACTCGTGTGTTTCTTGACTGTAAAGACATAGAGACAGGAAGGGCTGATATGTCTTTCGAGATAGACAGAAACTATCTTGTAAATACTGACGGTACTGTTGTGGTACAAAACCGTAAGGCTGTACGCGTACTTGTAACTGCATCGGTTAAGGCTACAGACGGCATGTCGTGCCCTCTGCACTGGGACTATTTCGCATACGACATCGACAAACTGCCTTCGCAAGATAAGATGATCGAAGATGCCAAGGCCATGATTCAGCGCCTTTTGGCTTTGAAGACAGCACCTGTGGCCGACCCATATACAGGTCCGGCTATCTTGTCAGGTCCTGCCAGTGGCGTATTCTTCCACGAGATTTTCGGACACAGACTTGAAGGTCATCGTCTGAAAAAGGGCGGACAGACATTCAAGAAGATGGTTGGCGAACGTGTTCTGCCTACTACATTCAATGTCTATTCTGACCCAACTCTTACTCATTATGGCACTTCAGACCTCAACGGATATTACAAATATGATGATGAGGGTGTTAAGGCTCAAAGAGTAAACTGTGTGGAGAATGGTATATTGAGAAACTTCCTGATGAGCCGTGTGCCTCTCGATGGTTTCCCTCATAGCAACGGTCATGGTAGAACTCAGGGCGGCAACGACCCGGTTTCTCGTCAGTCTAATCTGATCGTAGAAACAACTAAACCATACACCGAGGCTGAACTCAGAGCAATGCTTGTAAAAGAGGCTCAGAAGCAAGGCAAGGCTTACGGATATTTCTTTAAGACTGTTACGAGTGGTTTCACTCTCACAGGCGAGGATGGTAGCCTTAACTCATTCAACGTCACCCCGCTAGAGGTATTTCGTGTGTTTGTAGACGGCCGTCCTGATCAGTTGGTTCGTGGTGTCGACATGATTGGTACACCGCTTTCGATGTTCTCTAATATTTCGGCTGCCGGCAATCAGACCAGCACATTCACAGGCGAGTGTGGAGCAGAGTCGGGTTGGGTACCTGTCACAGCCAGTTCGCCAATGATTTATGTCTCTAAAATCGAGACACAGCGCAGACAGCTGGATTTGCAGAAACCTACTATTCTTCCTGCTCCTGAGGTCACAACAGCCGTCGACAAAAACGAAGACAATATTATCTTTAAGGCTATGGAAGACGAGATGAAACGCAACTTGAACATCTCATATCCGGGTTATCCCAAACCATGTTACCTAAACTATAATATTGCCCGCATCAGTCAGGCATACATCTCTGCATCTCTTGGTGGCATCTTATGGTCTAGACACTATCCTACGGTAACACGTGGAGGCGTAAACGTGGCTGTAGGCGATTCGCTACGCTTAAGCGATATGCAGTCTGGTCAGGTTTATCCTGTATCTTGCACTAATACGGTAGACTATAACAATATCCGCAGAGAGTTATGGAATGCTTCCGACTATATGTACAAATACAGTCTGAGCGTGATGTCTAAAAAGATGAACTTCCTGGCTAACAATCCTATGCCTAAAGATGAGGTTGGAATACCCGATATGTTCAACATGAAGCCTAGTGAGTACATCCAGGCAGACAGTCAGGACACCATTTCATATTCTTACCTGCAAGATCTTGGCAAGCGCCTCTCGGCCATATTCGCCAAGTATCCAGACCTTTACAACACAAGTGTAAACATATTGAATAAGAACACGGTAAACTATCGTGAAACATCTGAAAACATCAAGCAGAAGAGCTTGCATGGTTTTGTAGAACTCACAGCATACGCCAGTGTACGTACGCCTGATGGTTCAGAGATCTCAGACCGTATTGACCGTATCGTATGTTCAGACAAGGAACTTGATTCAGACAAGATGGCCGACTTGGTAGAGAAGTTTGCCGACCGTTTGGTCAAGTTGCATCAGGCAGAAGCTCTGAACGACTATTATGTAGGTCCAATCATGTACGAAGACGATATGATAAGCAACACAGTGACTAACCTCATTGTGCCATTACTCACAGCCAAAAGAACTGTTCAGGACAACAGCGGTCTCTCCAGCCTTTTGGTAGGCAAGAGAATTTTAGACAAACACCTCAACATCGATCAGCTGACAGATATGCCGGTATTTAATTCTACCAAACTGTTAGGAAACTTCAGCTGCGATGCTGATGGTGTTGTGCCTGCCAAATCATTGAGTCTGTTGAGCGGTGGATTTGTTAAACAGCTTATCTGCGGCAGATATCCTGCTCTTAACTGTCTGCAAAGCACCGGTAACGAGAGATTCTTCGACGATCCTGAGACAATAGGTACAGGTGTAGTTCCTGGCATCTTGAGAGTGTATGGCGACGTAGTCAAACCATTTGATAAGATGAAGCAGATACTCTGCAAGGAAGCTAAAGACAAAGGTTTGAAAGTTACCTATATTGTACGTGAGCCATCCGGTCTTACACCAAGTTTGTACAGAGTTAATGTATCTACTGGCGAGGAGGAACTTGTAAGGGTGAAAGAGATCCCGACTCCAAGCAAGGGTGACTTGTTGCATATCGTAGCAATGTCGAAAGAGGAAAATATTCAGAACACAATTATAGGCCGTGTAGGTTCGACAATCATTGCGCCGAGGGCTCTTATAGTAGATAATATTGAATGTTATTTCAAGAAACCAAAACAAGAAATGGCATTCCCTATAGAACCGCCTAAAAACTAGACTTAATAAAGACTCTCTCTTATCTTTATTAGTAGGGTGCATCAGAAAAGTTTCTTTTCGATGCACCCATTTTTTATACAATAGAATGATAACATTAGAGAAAATAAGCGGGTCTCCTTTTATCTAATAGTCTTTATTAGATTTCTTATTTAATTATTAGTGGATGAACTTGAAAATCCTGAAGGCCTTTTGAGACCGTGAGACCGAGAGACCGTATTTTACCATTAAAAAATCTCAAGAACCCCTTGTCGTCTTATGCGATTTTGAATTCTTGAGATAATTGTTGTTTTAGTTTATTCTAAAACGGTCCGTGCCCTGTGCACGAAGTCACCCCGATGGTAGTGGCAATGGCCGTAAGAACCGTAATAAGCAGTCGGAGCAGTTGGCTCCATGGCATTTTTGATTTCATAGTCTTTTTAGTTTTTTTGTGATTTATGGAGCTTTATTTATTAGCCCCATCGTTATTTTCTTTCTTAGTGATGCATAGTTGCTTCTTTCCTAGCAGCCCATTGTTATTTTTTTGTTAACAGAGCATAGCTGTTTTTCTTTTAGGTATCGACGGTGTGGGTTCAAACCACACCGTCTTTGGTTCACTCAGTGCGTTGCTATTTAGTGCCTCCGTTTCCGCCCGGAGTAGCAGCCTTGGCTTTTGCAGCTTCCTTCTCGCCGATATTCTCATTGCGAGGAGCCTCCTGCACCTTGGCGCCACCCAACATCGCTCTTTGGCGTAGACCTGTGGCATCCTTTTTCGTTTCGGGTTGGAAGTTGATGTGCAGATCTCTCACGTTTTTCGATACCGAATATTCGTCGATAGTTTTGCTTCCAACTCCGCGGATGCCAATCTTAAACGAACCCAGTCCGTCGATTTTTACACGCATGGAGTTCTGTAACTGTGCAGCCATAGTCTCCACCAGTTCGGTGAGTACCGCCTTGATATCAGCAGCCTTGATGGTACAGTTGGCCTGCATTATCTTGGCCAGCCCCTCGGTGTCAATTACTCCCACGTGGATGGCACGGGCGAAGTATAATCCTGCAGTGCGACTGCCTTTTCTGTTGTCTTTGTTTAATTTGTAAAGTACTGGCATAATTTGTTGTTTTTTTGTTGTGATGAATGAAAATCTTACCAGAGATTATTCATTCCGTTTTTGGGGATATGCATCCCACTTTTGTGTTATTGTTCTTGTCGATCCGTTACCTGGTTTTGGGCGTCTCTACCAGTTCTGCCCCGTCGAGCAGAACTTTTACGCGGTGGCCATCTGCGCAGATAGAGTATTCGGGCCAGAAAATTATCTTCAGCGAACGGACATTACGCTGTGGGTCAAAGTCTTCGGGGCGGTCAACCGGTTCGTTGGTTATGGCGATCTTAAAGGTGCCAAATCCGTCTAGTTGTACCCTTTGCGAGTCTTGTAGTAATAGCTTCATGGTGCACACCAGTTCGGATATGACAGCCAGAACATCGCTTTCTTTTAGCGAACAGTTGGCTTGTATGATGCGAGCCACGTCGCGAGTGCGCCAAGTTCCGGTATGCTGCGCCAGAGCGTAGAACTTTCCACAAGCCGACGTATGAGGTGCGGTAATTTGTTTTATTTTGTATAGTATTGGCATTATTATTTTTATCGTTTATGCTCTATTCTTTGCCAGAACAGATTTTGATTATCCTGTCATCGTACTTGGTACACGATTTATCTGAATCATCGCTATCCATTGTCCGAGAATGGCGTTGTCTGAGAGCGGCTCGCGGCTGTCTGGCAGAGTGGGGTATGCTGTCGGGCAGTGATTGCTCTGTGTATCTCTCATTGACGATGCAAAGGTACTGCATCCTGTGGCAGTTTGCAATAGTTTACCCCTGTGGCGTTTGTAATTTACCCCTACTTTTTATTTTTCACGTTTAGAAATTGGCATTTAGAGATTGGCATTTAGAGAATGGGATTTAAAGATTTGCATTTAGAAGATTGGGATTTAGAGAATGGCATTTAGAGATTGGGATTTAAAGATTTGCATTTAGAGATTGGGATTGAGAGAATGGCATTTAAAGATTGAGATTGAGAGAATGGTATTTAGAAATTGGGATTTAAAGATTTGCATTTAAAGATTGGGATTTAGAGATTGGCATTTGTAGCATTGCAATATTGCTGAGTAGATAGGAGATCAATATCCGAGACGGTGTGTTTTGAAAACACAGCGTCAAAATTGGATAATTAATTAAGCCCCGCATTGGTCTCCTGGTCTCCGGTCTCAAAACATGGGTTTAAGAAATCCTTTATATAATCCTCTGTAGCCTTATTATTATATTATATAATATATAATATAATAATAAGATATAATTTTATTACAGATATGAAAAAATAATGTTTTGTAATCTACTGTATTAGAGACTAAGAGACCAAGAGACCGTTAAATTTTTACGGTCTAAATAATTAGAAATTATATTTACAATTAGAACAATCAATCACAGGCGTTGTATAAGACATCCTTTCATATAATGTATATGCGCATAGGCTATCAGACGATATGCCTGATAACAAAAATGGACTAAGAAATGCCAAAGAGGGGAGTTATTTGAAAATAGACAATCGAAAGTCTTGAAAAGACATTCCCGTTTGCAGTTTGAAAAAACGACTGAAGTGAGCCGAGTCGTCGAATCCGAGATCATAACCGATTTCTTTGAGCGACAAATCAGTAAATAATATCATTCGTTTGGCTTCGGCAATGATTTGAGCAGACAGATAAGCCTTGGGCGACTGATCTGTGGCCATTCTGAAAATTTCTGACAGATAGTGAGGAGAGAGGCACAGCGCATCTGCATAGTCATCCACCTTGTGCCACTCACGCAAGTGCCGTCCTACCAAATCCTTGAAAAGGGCAATGGCCGGATGTTGGAATTTTTCTTCATTCTGAGCATGCTCCGGCATAGGAATCAGGCTGTTACATTCGATCAGAAAAAGTTTGAGATGCGCCTCAATCACATCCATTCTGAAAGGCGACGAAGAGAGGAACGCATCCGTCATGGCCATCAAATGAGGCATCAAAGCAGCTACATCATCATCCGACAGGACTAGAGGATGGCCGTGAGAACTGAATAAGTCAAGACGTTCCAAAAACTCGCCCGTAATAGATTTTGCGGGGAAGAATTCGGGTATAAACTGTATCATAACCTCTTGCGGCTGTGGTGGTTGTATGCAATGTACCTCGCCGGGTGCGATAAACCATATCGTCTTGGGGCAGATAGGGTAGATATGAGAGTCGACCACGTGCCGACCCGCCTTATTGAACGACCATAACAGTGTATAGTAATTATGTTGGTGTGGCGTTGTTGCAATATTGAGGTTAATATCTTCGATCTTCTTAATCATAAATGGCGATATCGATCCCTTATATTGCAACATGCTCTCGTTGTGTGTATTTATTGTCATGCTGTATTTTCTTTAAATAGAGAATTGCAAAGGTACGAAATGTATTGTGAAATATTTCACTAGTGTCTACTTTTTTCTTTTCTATTTATCGGAAAATCAATATAATTTTCTATATTTGCACAAATTTGTGGGCATATCATTGCGATCTGCATCATTGATAAATACCATAATAAAATTTATATACTTGTTTAAAATTATAACGTTATGAAAAAAATACTATTTACTTTTCTTTTAGGTCTGCTGTGTGTAACAGCAAGTGCACAGAATTACAAGAACGATGGAAAACCGTACGCAGTATATTGTCAGTTGATAAGTTTCGAAACTTTTTCTGGCCATATCAAAGTAAGAATTTTGTGGAACAATCTTAAAGAAGAAACCACTCTTTGCGATGAAAAGGGCGAAAAAATAGATTTACAAAACTTGATAGACGCAATGAATTATATGTCTAAACGGGGCTGGGAATTTGTACAGTGTGAGCGGTATAATGATGAATACCACTACATATTAAAGAAACAAGTAACTTCTGACCAAGAGGCAAAAGAGGGCTTGTATTTCCTGACTGATTTCAAGAATAAATAGGACGTTGAGATTAAGACGTGAATAATAGCCAATGTAATAGGATATAAAGTTGTACTGTAAATTCTAATATTCTCATTAATATTCTTTTGCATATTTCATGTATTTTTCATACCTTTGCAATTCATTTTTAAAAAACAACCAATATGAAGATTTATGAAAAGGGTGATTTCTATTATTCGGAAATCATGTTGAAAGACAATTGTGAAGAATATTTCGATGAAGAAATGGCTGAAAGTTTTAGGGAAGAGATTACAGAACTTTTCGGTTATGGGAAAGAAGGCATACGTTTTTTTGGGGCTGCAAGGATACCTGTAGACAATCCCGGCGACTGCTTCTTCCAGTCTTTTGACTACTTGTTAGTTCTAAAGTATATTGACAACGGCACAACTCTGCTAATATCAAAAACAAGGTGCTTGTTGAAGGCTGCTTTAGGATTGAAATAACAGAGAACACCCAATTAAAGAACATAACCCGTTGGCATGTCATAATAACTGCTAACGGGTTATTTGCTGTTTATATCACAACATCGCAGCAATTTTTTGCTAATCTGTTTTTCGAGCCACTTGCATATTATATTTTGTCTGCATACGTACCGGCATGTATAGCATTATTGCAGATGTTCGATGTGATAGCGCTTCATATATCCCGAAGGATCTACATGCAACATATCCATAATTTCTTCGTGGTTCAAGTTTAAAAGTTCTAGTTGGACCCCGATTTTAGCAAAGGCTTCTTTAAAGGTTTTAGTATATTTTTCATACTCTAATTTTGATTTCTCGTAATTAGATTTTATATACTCAATTGTCTTTGATCTTCTACTTCCTTGATAAACTATATCCTCAAATTTCCAGTGGCAGTTAATCAGATACACTTTTTTATTATTTACACTCTTTGAAGAGTAGTAATTGTACAGCCCCAAAAGATGTTTTAACATTTGGAAAGTATCAAAAGCTATAGGGTTGCTCTCTTCGTGGAAATGTTTAAAGATAGGCTGAAATAACGGATAAGAAGCATTATTGCAATAATTGCCCTCTATTTGGTAGGAACAGTAACTTGATGATACTTTTTTATCTTTTGCCATATACTTGTATGTAAAAGGCTCTAACATTTTGACTTCAACATATATATCGCAATCGTTATTCTCTAAGAAAACATCAATATTTGCAGGTCCTCCTTTTATAGTTTTTCGTTTTGCTTCATAGGATAATTTATAATCACAAGATGGGACTAAATTGTTTTTATAGATATGTATCTTCTCCTCAATCCCAAATAAGTTTACTGTGAATGCTGACGAAGAGCGTAGGGCTTCCATCTTTGCAGGAGATATCTTTGCAGGATATTTTTTTTCGTTGCTTAATTCTGAGCCATTTCCATTTTTAAATTCTTTTTCATGCATCCCTAATCCACCTTTTTGAAGGTTATATTTATAGTACTTTAAGTAACTATTTTTGTATCTTGGACTATTATTATAATATTCTTCAGATAGTCCTAAATTGGAATTTAGTTTTTCTATTATTTTTTCTTCTAACTTAATCATTTCTTTGTATTTTAAACATGGTATTTATATTTCGGATACAAATATATCAAAAAAGACCAATAGAAAGACTCTTTTGCGAAAATGTTTTTCAATAATTAAAAAAAATCAACATTCCATACTGTCTTGATCTTTTATAAAGGCGGATAATATGTTCTCCACCCTTTGATGTATGATAATAGATAGGTCTTATGGTCTCAAGTCTCAAAGCGTTATAATCTAAATTCCTTTTGCCTCTTAAAATTATCCATACGTTAATGTTATTATCGATTCATTTGGTATTAGAGCTGCTATATCCTCAATGTTTCCAACAAGTTAGTATTTTTTTTGTTATTTAGAACAAAATATGATGGGAGAATTCTAATATACAGATACATTTGTTACCTTTGCCATTGAGTCAAAAAAGTCAAATAATAATTAACAAAGAATATATGGAAATAGAAAAGCTGCAAGATCTTTTGAATAAAGTTAATACTATTATTCAGAGAGATAAAATTCAAAAAGGAGAAAGGCTGAAACGTGGAGAAAACTTTGATATTATTGAAGAACTGGAATTCTTTACTAGACATGAAGAACAACTCCATACTCCTTTTTTAAGAATGCTTTTAAATACAAAAGGGAATCATGGTCTAAAAGAAACCTTCTTAAAAGCTTTTATTGAAGATGTTGTATGCCAATTGAAGGAGAATTTTAAATATGATGTGAAAAATAGTCATATAGATTTGAATGACCACTTTATAGGTAACATAGGTGTTGATGATGATGGAAATCCAATAGGTGGGGAAATAGACATTTTTTTGCATGATGATAATAAAAATGCCATCATAATTGAAAATAAATTTAATAGATATGGTGGCTCTGCTAAAGATCAGGAAAATCAATTGTTGCGCTATTATAATTTTGGCAATAACGAATATACTAATTTTGTGTTAATATATTTAACGCCAGATGGAAAAGAAGCTTCAGATTATTCTCTTGGTAAAAAACTTAATAACAATGACTATTATCGTTTAAGTTATGACCCTAGAGACGGGTATCCGAGTATTATAAATTGGCTTGAGCACTGTGTACAATTATCGGCGACATTCCCACTTATAAGAGAAACAATTAGACAATATATAACATACTTAAAAAATAAACGCGAAATTATGGATAATGTAAATAATGAAGAACTATTAAAAACGTTATTATCTCGAAATAATATTGAAACCGTTTTTGATATTTTAAATCAGAAAGAAAATATTTTTATTCGTATTAGGCAAAATTTTTGTGAAGATCTAAAAAAACTTGGAGAAAAATACAATCTTAAAGTTATGTGGGATGATGGAATAATTAAGTTGGAAAAAAATAAATGGATAATTTTTGAGGGTAGTAAACAGAAAAAATATGTTTTTGCAATTGGTTTTTATGAACTACCAGAAGGAGTATTATATGGATTATCGACAACTGACAAAAATTTGAAAGGAGAACTTGGTAATGTAGATTGGCCTGAAAATGATAAGCCTGAACATGAAGATAATTTAAATGGTGAATTTCCTTATGGATGGAGCTCTCTATATGATAAAAACAGAAGTACTACTGGTAGTTGGTGGAATTGGGATTTGCCAAATTCATTACTTGATATGGTAAACGGTAGTATGTTAAACTTCATAGAATCCAGACTTCTTCTTTTGAAAGAAATGGGAGTTCTTGAAAAATTATGATTTTAATACTGTTTTGAGTTAAACATTATAGTTATGATGGTGAATTATCTCGCCATAATAACTATATTTATTATAACCTTAAGCGCCATATCACTGTAAGTCAGACGAAATGTTTGATTTAACAAATCTGCATATTATGTTCAGTCTGCATGCGTAAGAGCATGTCGGCTTTGATTCCTAATGTCGTTTCTATTGTGAGTACTAACTCAATGGATAGGGGGCGCTTACCATTAAGAACCTCATTGAAAGCGGTATATGAAAGACCACACTTCTTTGCGAATTCTTTCTGTTGTATTTTCCGATATTCCAACTCATCTTTAATCAATTCACCCGGATAAAACGGACGAAATGATTCTGTATTGTTTGCTGTTATTTCCTTCATAATTGTATTCGTTAGTATTATGTTGTTGAAGTAAAATGTTTTGCCTTAATGTCTATTCTTCTATAGTTTTTTGTTCGTTCTTTAGTTTTTGATTGTTCCAATAAATAGTTTCAGTTATTTTTTTTGTGATTCCGTTATAGCCTGGAAAAATCAATGAAGCATCGTAACCTTTATTAGATAAATATTTATATAATTCATCGTCTTTTGGGGTTGGAATAGAAATTCTATATAAGATCGGTTCTCCATTCTCCATTGGTTTTTGTTCTTTTATAAAATCATCAAAGGGTTTAACAATCATATCATTATTAATGAATTTTTGGTTAAGCTCTAAAGATTCTGATTCTAGGTAATAAAAATAGCATTCAACTTGGTTTAAGGTAAAGATCCCTTTTTGCGCACAAAGATTTGGATTACCAGCATATTGTGGGGTACATAATCTTAATCCTGGTCGTTCTTTATCAACAGCATCGTATATGGAAGTATTTAATGCCCAAAGTAATATATTTTCAGGGTAAACAGGATTTTCTTCAAAAGTCACTAGTCCTGAAAGAGCAAAATATATAGCAACATTTATATCTCTAGACCAGTCTAATAGTCGAGTGTAAACGCCATAATGTTGTGCTAAACCGGCAATATCTATATACTCAGAAGGAATCCAAGAATAATATTGCTTTAGTATTTCTATTATATCTACGTTCCCAATTATTTTGTTTCTAAAATCTTTTATTTCAGGTACGTATAAACCTCTATAATCGGAATCTGCATAAAATTGATGTAAACTAATATATTCAGCAATGATTTGAAAATATTCTGAGTTGTTATTATCAATTGTAAATTCTGGCCAACTTTCTTTTACCAAGTCAACAAGATGTTCATGATTATCTTTACGTAAAGCGCTGGGGATGAGTTTGTGTTGATCAGAAGACTCTCCTCTAAAAATAAACTGATCAGTTATAAGTTTATATAACTCTCCATTATATGACATTTTTTTTATAAAATCCTCAACGCTTGAGCATTTAATTTCTTTTACATTGCATTTTTCCATAATAGTTTCGTTATTCTTTATTTTGCGTCAGCATCTAAATATTGGTTGTTGACGTTTTATTTCCTGCAAAGTTAGATATAATTTATTTAAATGATTTAGTTTATTTGGGTTAAACTTCTTGAACGCTTATCTGTTTGTTTTGAGGAAGTGGCTCACAATATGTTTTGTTAACCACTCTGTCTCTCATAAGTTTCATGTCGGTGAAGTTACGGCTAATATTCTGAACTATATCAAGATAATTATCTTTGCCGTCAGAACTCTTGTAATAAAATGGTTTGATTGACACACAATTATTATGTTCGAAAAGTGTGTTTAGTAATGTTCTGTCTGAGTTGCCACACGAATGCCCCATAATGTATATTTGGTATGGTTCTGATTCTATAAAGGATAGCACATTACGATAGTTACTTGATTCTAGGTATTTTATAGATTTGATATTGCGTAGATATTCATTATCATTAAGTCTTGAAAGTTCTTTGTAATTTATGTCTAATTCATCCCCGTAGCCAAATATAACACTATTAGGATTCTCTAGATTTCCATGTATATGATTTACTTTGAAACAATCATTTAGGGGTAAATACATATCGGCGGTTTTTGTATAATTAAAATTTAGAAGCATTATTCTATCGGGAAGTAATCGTTCCTTTAATTGAAACACCAAATGTTTATCGGCGTCTATTTTATATTCTTTACCATAATAATTCCTTAATAGTGGGTAAAAATTACCAAGACTAAGTTTATTCCGTCTCTTTTCAAAGTCATCAAAAGATTGTTTTGCATCAACAGATATGTCATCAGATTTAATTGGCTCTAAAATTTTTGTTTTAATATCCTGATTTAATATATCTTCTTTGATATCTTTATCTTGTATATATTTTAGATACTCAATCAAAATAGTTTTTATATAATCTAACTCATTATTAAGTGTACATGGATCTCTGTATTCATGTTCATTTAGGAAAGATCGTAAAAAATTATAATACTCATTTTCAATATCAATCCATCCTCTTGTTTCAATTGACTTACAAATAACTCCGAATAAAGGAGAATAAATTACTTTGTAATCATTTTTATCCTTAATAATCATTTTTAATATATTATTCCAATTTGTATAATTAAATGAACAAGCTTTCGATAAAGTAAAAGCAGCAAATGCATCATTCGCAGTATAATTTAATATTTCTAAAGAACACAGATTATCTTTCATAATTTGATTGGGACAATTATACATCATTTTTATTCTTTCACCCCAGTACCAATTTATAAAATCTTCATACTTAGTAGGAAGGTTATGGGCTAAATCGAAGCCATTTCCGACGAGAACAATTCTATTCATTAATATAATAGTTTAATTTACGGTTGTTTTTCTTGGTTTAATGTCCAAAGGTAATTATTTTTTCAATCCTACCAAAATATCAATAACGAAAAATTACGTTTAGTAGGCCTTAATGCATCATATCGCATGGCATTTATAAATTGCCAAAGAAAAAATAAATAGTACGTATTCCTTTCTCTTTGTGTACCTTATGGCAACTTTTAATATACGAATCTTAAAGATTTTGTATAACTTATGACAATTTTATTCTGTATTTAAGGAATTTTTTACTAATTTTGCACTTCGTTTTTTTGAAAGAGAAACTACATACCTACATCACTAGTTGATTGAGGTATGTTGGAAGAGTGAATTATCTTAAATATATTAACCTTTAAAAGATGTGTTAGAATATGGTGAAAAGAAAGATGATGGAAGAGCATGAAATCAAGAACCTATGCAAAAGGTATCATAGTAGTATAATGTATAATATGGTATCTCAGCTGTTGAGACAATATGTAAAGAACAATAATAAAGATAGGTCTTTTGGGGCGGGTAATGATTTTTTTAGTTTGTTCTCTGATTTAATCTACTGCACGAAAGGAAATATAGATAGTCATCATATGGACTGTGATGGAAATGTAAATAAAATGGATTCTGAGGTTAATGGGGAGACGCTCATCCAAAATAATAATAATATAATTTTTAATGTAATTAAGAATGTTAACGGAACAGCAAATGGTGACGCTAAACAGGATATCCAAATTACTAAAACTGATGCCCGCTGATGGATAAAAATAAAGAAGGTAGGGATACTTATATCAATATGTTTTTTGGGTCGCTAAATGGTAATGTGGAGCAACATATCGTAGTGTCTAATAATAATCCCGAAACTAAGGCTGATGCTGACGATGAGGGTCTCGCGGTCTCCAGGTCTCATAGTGAAGAACAGACGGATGTGGCTGAAGCTATAACGGAATTGATGGGCGAGATGGATGATAATGGCAATTGGTTGTTTTCTAAACAAAGTCAGTGGATAGCTGTGTATCGCATTTTGGTGGATTACTTGGGTTGGAATTCAGAATATCGCGATTTCTGCCGACGGATGGATCGGTTTGGCTCTTTTCGCGTGCCATGTAATGAGTATACCGTGAAAAGGATTGATGGGATATTCGGCAAACCGTTTAGCAAATGGGACCGAAATATGTTTAACGGTGCCGGTGCTGTATTCGAGCGACAGTACAAGGTGGCTCGGCGCTTGATAGAGCTTCTAGGCTTGGAGGTATAGCAAAATTATACTCAAAGTTATACCTGAAGTTATACTCTTACACTCAAACTTACCCCTTGCAGGACATTTCTTGCAAGGGGTTTTTCGTATCCTTACCTTTGTGTTGTCTAGGGGATGCAAGTCTTCGCGACGATACCTAAAGTGGTGCGGATGACCGGCCGGCTCCAAGCCTCGGGTAAATCTTCAATAATATATGTATGAAGGAGATTACAATTTTTAATAACGATGAATTCGGACAGATTCGTACTACGAATGATGACACCGGCGAACCGCTTTTCTGTCTGTCGGATGTGTGCAAGGTTCTTGAACTGAGAGCGCCACAGGTAAAGAGACGTCTTGACGACGCTGTTGTTTCAAAACACATCGTGAAAGATGTGAGGGGCAGAAGAAATGCATTGAACTTTGTTAGCGAGAATGGGCTTTATGATGCCATTCTGTATTCGCGTAAGTTGGAAGCCAGGGCGTTCAGAGTGTGGATTACGTCGGAGGTGCTGCCTTGTATCCGCAGGCATGGGATATATGCCGGTAGTGATACCATCGAGCGCATAATGAACGACCCCGACTATGGCATATCGCTGCTCTCGGCTCTGAAGAGCGAACGGCAGGCCCGCCTGGAGGCGGATGCGCAGAGACTGCTGATGGCCGGGGAGATGAATGTGATGAAACCGATGGCTGAATATTGCAGGCAGATTCTGTTGTCTGCATCGACGGTGACGGTGACACAGATAGCTCAGGATTATGGTTACAGTGCAAAGGTTTTTAACGAACTGTTGCGAGATATTGGGGTGCAGTTCAGGCAGAATGAGCAGTGGATCCTGTACTCGAAATACAAACTGCAGGGATATGTGCAGAGCAATACGGCTGTGTATATGAGATATAACGGTTCTACCGGGGCAAGAATGTATACGAGATGGACGCAGCGGGGACGGTTGTTCTTGTATGATAAGTTGAAGAATGCGGGCATATTGCCCTTGATAGAACAAGATAATGAGGCTTAGGCTTAAAAATTTTAAATTCGTAAACAAATTATGGTTATAACAGTGATAGCAAAGATTGCGGGTGCGACTCCTGCTGAAACTTTTCAAGGTCGTGACGGACAGACTGTAACAAAATGCACGATTATCGTTAAAACCATTGAGGCTTATACGCAAACGTTGGCTCTCACGGTGTTTGGTGATCTTACACCTTGGGCGATGCAGAGGGGCAAAATCGTAGAGATAGGTGTGGTTATGTCGAGTCGTGAGCATGAGGGGCGTTGGTTTTCTGAACTTAGGGCTGTGGGTGTGAAGTACGCGCAGATGCCTGCCGAGGATGCTGCCGGGATACACTGAATGACGGATGCGGAGATTATCGACAGGGTATAAATCAATAAAACAGAAGAAATGACAATGAATAAGAATATGATGACTGTTCCCGTTGTGAAGGATGCCTGTAAGACGGTATTTGCGGCTTATTGGACGACGGTGGATGTAACTGACAGTAAGACCGTTTTGCGATTCAGATTTCCTATCGAGTTTGGTATGCTGAGGGCTGCCGACTGGGCTGAAAAGGAGATGCACGAGGCTGCCGACTGGTTTGTGATGTGTGGTATGGAGCATCCCTCAATAGGTAGACCGCTGCACTTTATGATGCCACGCCACGAGGGCAAGCGTAAGTTGCTGCACTGCGGACGGATGATGGAGCTGACTCTGGGCATGGGGCGGTATCAGATAGATATGGTGCTGAGGTACTGTGATGACTGTTTGCGTACGGCTGATAACATCGATGATGCTGTAGAGGATATGGTAAAGTGGATGCGTGGCAATGCTTATATGTTGAGATTGCAGTAATTAAAATAATGAGGAAAGAGTGTTATGTTTGATATAGTAAGTAAGTTTAACGGCAGGCCAACACCCTGCAATAAAAAATCGCTGTACGAGATATTGCAATCGCCAGTAGTGGCTCGAATATGCAATGTGATATCCAAAACAGTTAAAGAAAAGATAGAACCGCTTGACAGGCGTATTGCTGCCACTACCGAACCTGCCGAATCGGCTGAACTGGAGAAAGAGGCCAAGGCTCTGTGGGAGGATGTGGCCCGACTGAAGAAGCGTTTGCCTGCATTCTGTTTTCAGGCTCACTTTAAGGATGGCAAGAGGAGTAACAAGAATGCCGAGCCCAGTGGTCTGTGTATGTTCGATATTGACGATCTGGACGACCCGAAGTCAGAATATAATGAATCTCAGGCAAAGTTGAAGTCTCTTGGAGTGGTGATGGCGCATGTCACACCCTCCACTCATGGATTGAGGTACGTATTTAAACGGCCTGACGGCATGACCATCGCCGAGTCGCAACAGTGGTTTGCAGAGCAGTTGGGCATCAGCAGCTTTGATAGTTGCACCAAAGATTTGGCAAGGATATCGTTCGCTGTGCCACAATCGTATGTACTCTATCTGGACGAGACGGCACTGCTCACATCCACAATCAGTAAGGAGAGTAACTCTGAGGATACCGTAAAAACTGCAGAATCTGTAGAAAAGCCCGAATCTATCGAAGTGGTGGAAGAGTTTAAGGGTATCCCTTTCAGCATGATAATAGAACGCCTGCTGCTGATGCAGGGCATTGACGGCGAACCTGCGGATGGTGAGCGCAATACTACGCTATATAATATGGTAAGGCAACTGCGCTACATATGTGATTTCTCAATGTCGCGGCTGATGCAAGTGGTGCCACGTTGGGGGATGAGCGAAGATGAGGTGAAGCAAACAGTACAGTCGGCACTATCCACAGTGCGCCGTACATCCATGCCTCCACATCTGGAGAAGACGCTCCGATTCTTGATGGCACAGCAGACGGATGTAACACAGGCCGACAAATTGGGCACAAATGACGACACGATCAGTTGTTCGTGCCGGAGCATGCGCAAAAAGATTGTACCGCAAGCCGTTCCGGGTAAGTTGCCCAGACTGTTCGAACTACTCACCAAGAGCTATCCTGAAGAATATCATGCGGTTCTGTTGATGGCTTCGCTACCGATACTCGGTACACTGGCCACCCGCGCCAGAGCGAAATACTTTGACGGCATGCAGCACTCGCTATCGTTCTTAACCTGCATCGTGGCGCCACAAGCCAGCGGAAAGAGCTGCACACGTACACTTGTAGACATGCTACTGGCAGGACTTCAGCGGCAGGACAACGAGGAGCGCCTGAAAGAGCGCAAGTGGATGGAAGAGAAGAAAGCCCGCAAAAACTCTGAAAAACAGCCCGAAGATCCACGAGCAAAGATAAGGATTGTGCCCGCAACGGTTAGTAACGCAATGCTTTTTAAGCGGTTAGACTGTGCCGATGGTGAACATCTCTTTACTTATGCGGAAGAGGTAGACACGCTGTCGAAAGGTAGAAAGAGTGGGGCGTGGAGCCAGAAAGACGACATAATGCGACAGGCTTTTGACAACTCAATATGCGGACAGGACTATATGAGCGACAACTCGTGGAGCGCGATGGTGAAGGTGTATTACAACACGCTGACCTGTGGCACACCGATAGCTGTACACCGATATTACAATGACGTAGAAGGCGGACTGGTGAGCCGTGTATGTTTTTCGCAGTTGCCGGATATGCTAGGTGCGCAGATGCCGATATTTGGCAGTCTGACTAAGGATGAAAAAGCGGAAGTAACGATGTGGGTAGATAGACTGTCGGAGATAGGCAAGGAGGTTATAAGGCCGGATGAGTCATCGTCTGAAACAGAAGAAAGGTATGATAATGTAGAATATGATATACCCCGTGTGAAGCAAGCCATTTGGGACTGGTTGGAAGCTCGCAGGCTGGAGTATCTGGAGACGCAGGAGAATCCGGCGTTAGACATATTCCGTCGCCGTTCGGCTGTAATCGGTTTTCGAGCCGGACTCTTGGCTGTACTGCTCTGTGACAACAAGGAGACCGACGAAGCGGTAGAGATGGCCACATGGGTAGCTAGTTATGCGCTCAGTCAGCAGCTCGACCTCTTCGGTGAAGATATGAATAGGCTAATGCTGGATGGCGAATCTGCCACATCTGCCGCATCTAACAGCAGTTGCTATCAGTCGCTTTTGAGTTTGCTGCCTGATGAATTCACCATCCAAGAACTAGTAGAACTGAGGATGCAAGCCGGTTATAAGAGTCCGGTGAAGCAAGTGGTATGGCGATGGAAGCAGAACGGTGTGATAGAAAGCGCAGGCGATAACAAGTTCAGAAAACTTAAGATATCAAAGAACGAGCGCCCACCGCGATGAAATCAACTATAATGAGAGTAAAAAGCTCTTTAGAGGACTGTATAAAGGTCTTTAACATCAAAATCAAATAATAATGGAAATAATAATAAAGCGTATAGCTAAGAAAGCCGGATATACTATAGGACATCTCAGCATCAACGGTCGACGGGTGTGTGATACGTTGGAGCCCCAATGCATAAAATGGCAGACAGAAAAGAAAGTGGCAGGCAAGACGGCCATCCCCGAAGGTCGTTATAGGGTAGATATGGAATATTCACCTAAATTTGAGAGGCAGATGCCCTACCTGTTGGATGTGCCTAACTTTGCAGGCATAATGATACATCAAGGCAATGTACCAAATAACACGCAAGGATGCATACTGGTAGGTTATAACACGCTTCGTGGCATGGTATTACGCAGCAGAGAGGCGATGCTTAAGATAGAGGATGCTATCAAATATGCTCGTAAAACCAAACAGGAAATATGGTGCGAAATTAGTTGATGGTCTTTTGGTCTCACGGTCTCACGGTCTCAAAAAGTAGATAAGTGATTGAAAATGAAAACATAATCAAAAATGCCTCAGTGAAATTTCACTGAGGCATTATATATAAATAGGACTGTTGTTTAGTATCCAATAGTAAATCGCTCTTTATGGTGCTTAGCTTGCTCTAATTCATCAACCATTGCTATTGCATAATCTTGGACGGATATGTGGCTATTGCCTTGAGCATCAACAACAAGATCGTCGCTTCCAAGGCGGAATTTTCCCGTTTTCTTACCTTCCTTATCGAATGTGCCGGCAGGAGAGAAGAATACCCAATCGATATCATGCTCGTTCACCAATGTTTTGAGATAGAAGTCTGCGAGAGGACGAACACCACCCATGATTTCATCCGGAATAACACCGGTATCAATCAAACGAACCCCTGGTTTTACAAATAGAGTACCGGCTCCGCCTACAATAAGCAATCTTTTTACACCGCTTTTCTTGGTTGCCTCAAGAATCTTAGGATAATTGCTGTATAGGAGTTCTGTAATTTGCGGATTCATCCATCCCGGATTATAAGAAGATATGATAGCATCCTTGCCCTCAGACAACTTGGCAATGGCATCTACATTGGCTACATCCTCTTCAATGGCTGTAATATTGTCATTCTTTGGCAGTCTTGACGTGTTGCGAACAACAGCTGTTACTTTGTGGCCACGCTCTACCAGCTCGTTCAAAATGGCTGAACCTACAAAACCGGTTGCACCTATTAAAACTACATTTGCCATAATTTGTTTCCTTTCTATTTTTATTGTTATTATTGTTTTCTTAAATCGGGACAAATATACATACAAATTTTGATTTTCGCAACAAGGCACCATGTAGTGGCATAGTTACCAAAAGGTAAGCTTTGGTATATTATCTGACTTATGTGAATATAAGATTAACTACTATTAACCATTCCTTTTATTGATTCGCATTGAGATTGATTTTTCAAGAAAAGAGGAAAGAATGGAAAAATATTCATATATTTGCGATCTGATAATATAAATAATTGAACTATGAATTTAAGAATACAACTTGATACAACCAATATAAATTGGGACTTGGTGGTTGACATACTTCAAAAAGTCGGTATGGGCTATCATACAGCTGAAATTCATCAACGGGCATTTAATAATAGTCATACTGTTGTATTTGTGTTCGATGAAGATAATCTTATCGGTTTTGGTAGAGCTATATCTGATGGAGAATATCAAGCTGCCATATATGATGTTGCCGTGCTGCCAAGTTATCAGGGTAGGGGCATTGGCAAAACAATAATCAGGACTATCGTTGAAGATATCCCAAACTGTAATTTTATCTTATATGCTTCTCCCGGTAAAGAAAAGTTTTATGAAAAGGAAAATTTTAAGAGGATGAAAACAGGCATGGCGTTGTTTGTCAATGCCGAGAAAATGAATGGCAAAGGTTTTACGGAATAAAAATAACCAACTGCCGGCAACAGTTCGTACGCAATATGGGATTTAGGGTTGCCCTTAATATAAAAGTATCACGATCTAAAAGTTATATTTGAGGTCGTGAAACTTTTAAAGTATTGGTTTATGAAAAACGGCGTAACTTACATAATTTCAACTGTCATGCTGATGTCTGTATTTGGACGATCGCCTCGCATGGTCTTGCAGTTCTGAATCTTTTCAACGATATCAAGTCCACTTTCAACCTCACCAAAAACAGTGTACTGATTGTCAAGAAAAGGAGTGCCACCAATGGTAGTATATGCCTCAATCTGCTCAGGAGTAAATTTAGGAAGTCCAATTCTCTTACATTTACTTTTGGTATCAGCTTCAAGTTGGTCTTGCATAGCCTGCAATCCAGCCTGATCATGATTGCGACGTAAATCCATGATTTCAGATTTATATTCTTTCACCATCTGATTGAAAACGTTCTGCTCCTGCTGCATAGCCATCTGACGTTCCATTTGCTTGAGTTCTTGTGGCTTGCAAGTCTTTCCCCATACAATATAGAACTGACTGCCACTGCTTTCGCGCTCAGGATTGACCTCATCGCCAAGGCGGGCAGCACTCAACGCCCCACGTTTGTGGAACAGTTGCGGGTATACAAATTCGGCAGGAATGGTATAATCGGGTCCGCCCGTACCAAGCATTTTGCCTGCAGGAGCGCCTTTACTGTCGGGATCGCCTCCCTGAATCATAAAATCTTTGATTACGCGATGGAAAAGTGTACCATCAAAATATCCTTCTTTTGCCAATTTGATGAAATTGTCACGGTGAAGTGGGGTTTCATCGTATAGACGAACAATAATGTCGCCTTCTGTTGTTTTTATTTTAATTCTGCTTGCCATATTCTAAATTAACTTGATTTTTACTTGTTGGTCTCTTGGTCTCTCGGTCTCAAAAAGTAAAATCAAAGTCTATTATTTCTTCTTTGTTGAAATTCGGGTGCAAAGGTAATAAGAAAATGGGAGAAAAGAGTAGATAAGTGATTGAAAAATGAAAACATAATCGATTAATTGAGAGTCTTTTTGTATAAAATATATGTATTGCCGACATGGGAATATATAAAATGCGAAATTGAATATAGCTATATTAGTATTAAAAATATAGTATTTAAAAAAATATTATGCTATAATGTTTGCTATATTAAACAAATATGTATATATTTGCACGTAATAATAAACATTAAAACAATGAAACGACCGTTATTACCAAAAAATAAAAGGATGTTGGCAGATATGGGGAACCAAATAAAGTTGGCTCGTCTTCGTCGGAATATTACATCACAAGAACTGGCTGATCGTACATCTCTCGGGCGGAATACGATTGTAAATATAGAGGCAGGAGATGAATCTGTTTCATTTGGCAATTATTTTCGTGTGCTAATTGCGCTTGGATTGTCAAACGATATCCTTATGCTTGCAAAAGATGATGTGTTAGGTAGAAAATTGCAAGATGCAGAGTTGGTGACACCTAAACGTGTGAGAAATTCATAGAAATAAATATCAAAATGAATATATATGTATATATAGATGCTTTTGGACTAACTGATGGTCCATTACTGATGGGAACATTAAAGGCTGAAACTATTAGAGGAAAACAGATATTTTCTTTCCGTGCAGATAATGGATGGTTGACAAATTGTAGCTTCAGTTATCTAGACCCGGACCTACAGCAATATTCTGGAAATCAATACGCATCTGAAGGAAAAGGAAATTTCGGACTGTTTTTGGATTCTTGCCCGGACAGATGGGGGAGAGTGTTAATGCAGCGTCGCGAGAGAATAAGAGCTAAAGAAAATGGTGATAGTATTAAGAAATTGCAGGAATCTGACTATCTGCTTGGTGTGTATGATGGAAACAGAATGGGTGCATTGCGATTTAAAAAAGAACCAAATGGCAATTTTATGGATGATGATATTTGTCTGGCTACACCTCCTGTTGCTTCTATAAGGGAATTGGAGCAAGCATCATTGAATTATGAAAACACGAACGATGAACAGTCTGCCGAGTATATTAATTGGGTGCGTATGCTTTATTCACCTGGGTCTTCATTGGGTGGAGCTCGTCCAAAAGCAAATGTTATTGACACCGAAGGGAATCTTTGGATATCTAAATTTCCTAGTAAAAATGATACGATAGATGTTGGTGCATGGGAATATATCGTTACAGAGATGGCACGAAAATTCGGATTGAAAGTTCCTGAGACCAATATAGTGAAGTTCTCATCCAATCATCACACATTTATGACCAAACGTTTTGACAGGCAAGGCCGTGATAAAAGACTTTATTTTGCATCTGCCATGACGTTGCTAGGATATAATGATGGCGATGATGCTAACTCAGGTGTAAGTTACCTGGAATTGGCAGACTTTATTCAGAGCTATGGGACTCCACAATCAAGCGATGATTTAAAAGAGTTATGGAAACGAATTGTTTTCAATATTGCAGTTTCTAATTGTGATGACCATTTGCGTAATCATGGTTTTATATTGACATCAAAAGGTTGGACTCTTTCGCCGGCTTATGATTTAACTCCCAATCCTGATGGTAGAGGATTAAAGTTGAATATTAGTGAAGATGATAATAGTCTTTATTATCAGTTAGCAATAGATACTGCATCTTTTTATGGAATAAATAATAATGAAGCCGAAAATATCGTGCAGCAAGTGAAGAATATATGTTCTGATTGGCGACAGATGGCAGATGGTTTTGGTCTTTCAAGAGCAGAGCAAGATGGGGTAGCTAAGGCTTTCAGATTATAAGTTTTAATAATATATTAATTCAATAAACTTTAATTCTTTTATTCTCAGCTAACCACTTTTTCGATAAAATGTTTGGAAATGCATAAAAAGAGAGTATCTTTGCAGCAACTTTGATAAAGTGATTAATTATGAAGAAGTCAAAACGTACAAAGTCAGATGATCCTGTAAAGATTCTCAGGATGATCTCTCGCGATGAAGAACTGGAAAGGCGAGATGGAAAATTTCAACATCAGTTGATTTGTAAAAACAAGCGGAAATATGACCGCTGCACCTCTAAACGGGAGTTGGGCAAAATAAAGGAGCTCGACTCCCATTTTTATTGCTATACAGAGCAGTTCCCGACTATCTTAATTAGTTTATCAAAGGATGCTCGTTTTTCTTTGGTATCTCAATCCTTTAGAGTATATTTGCAGTAAAATAGAATCTTATGATAAAAAATATAGTTTTTGATTTTGGCGGAGTGCTAGTACAGCACGACTTTATGACATTCTTTACGAAGATATTAGGCAGCAAAGAGAAGGTTGCTTGGTTTATGCAGAATGTTTTGCCAGAGAAGGTTAATAATGATATTGACATGGAGCTCCATGAACCCAGCTATTATATTGAACAGCAGAAGAGGCTTTGGCCTGAATACACCGAGGCACTTGATGCATTTGACAAGCATTATACTGATATTTTTATCGGTGAATCTGAGGGCATCCGTGATTTGATGCTAAAGCTGAAAGCCGATGGATATAGACTTTTGGGACTTTCTAATTGGTCGAGTCGTGTATATGATGTGATGGCAAAATTTGATATATTCAATCTCATCGAAGGTAGTATTATTTCGAAGGATGTACATCAATTGAAACCCAATAAGGATATCTATATGTCGTTTCTACAAAAGTTTAATGTAAAAGCCGATGAATGCGTATTCATAGATGATAGACCGGATAACATAGAAGGATGTAAAGCTGTTGGGATGCCCGGCATTGTATTCAGAAATACTCAGCAATTGACGCAAGAGCTTAATAAATTGTTGCCTACTCGTATTTAAGTTTATTCCATAATAGTGGCAACGACATTACGACTGCCACCATGATTGCGGAATTCGCATAGATAGATGCCCTGCCATGTACCGAGATTCAAATGCCCATTTGTGATAGGGATGTTGATGCTTACGCCGGTAATAATGCTTTTGGCGTGAGCGGGCATGTCGTCTGAGCCTTCAAGGGTATGTTCATAATAGTTCTGATTCTCAGGAACAAGATGGTTATAAATGCTTTCCATGTCGCCACGTACAGATGGGTCCCAGTTTTCGCATATAGACAGCGCGCAACTGGTATGCTTGATGAATAAGTTTAGTAATCCTGTTTTGGGTAATTTGTTAAGATGAGCCAGCACTTCATCTGTAACAAGATGAAAACCGCGACTTTGTGATTTCAGTGAAAATTCTATTTGTTGTTTCATTATTTGATGTTTTCTTTTTTCGGATGATGATATGTTACCTTAATGCGATTGTTTGCTTAGCATTTTTGTGTAATCATCAAGTGCCTTATTCAATTTATTGGGTACTTCTATGAAAGGAAAATGTCCGCAATCAGCTCCCACTAGGAGCATTTTGGGGAAATGAACACCTTTGTAAAAGTTAGGTCCTACAGCATAATCTTTCTTGCCATAGAAAAATAGCACCGGTTTATCTACGATATATGTTAGTGGACGAAAATCTCTCCAGTATTCGTCCATGAATATCACTTTGCTGCCATCGCTATTATGTTTATAGTAATCAGTAGCAGAGTTAACGGTGTCATTGTATTTCTTCTGGGGCGTAAAAATTTGCCATCTATTGGCGTTATTCAAAAATGGGAAAACGGCCATCATTCTGTCTATCGTTTTACTATTGGGATCTAGTGCTGTTTTATTAGCTTTATTGCCTATTATGCCGATAGCCTTAGGCAGCCAACTATCACGGAAACTTGCGTCCATGCAGAGGGTACAATTCATGAAGATTAGTCCATCAATCTTATCTTTATGGGCTTCCCAATATGCCATTGTGAGTATACCGCCAAAAGAATGACCTAAGACGAGCCATGAATTAATGCCAAGGGCTTGTCTTACTTCTTCGAAATCTTTAATTTGTCGGGAGAGTGTATAATCGCTATCACGTGGACTCTCAGAGCGACCAACTCCTCGTTGATCAAGATATATAACCTTGAAATGTTTCTCGAGAATATCGCCTCCCAGTTTTTGCATCCACTCAGATCCGGAACCCGGTCCGCCGTGTAGATAAAGGCAAGGAGTGCCGCTTCCACGTACTTCGACATATAGTTTTGTACCGTCAGACATTTTAATCATCTGTTGCGCACATATATGCATAGATGAAGCTAACATTATTATAATTGTTATTATATTGCTTAGTCTTTTCATCTTATATTATAATATTTTTATTATTTCCCATTTTTTATTGTCTTCACATAAAGTTAACAAACTAAGATCTTCAATTTCATTGCTTTTTATTATAGGCGCTACCACCTACATGTGCATTATATGATTATGATTGTGAGACCGAATCATCGAATTTTAGTCGCAAATATAGTGCAAATGAATGAAATATACAATAGTAGATCTGTTATTATTGGAATAAATAAAATTCTTTTTTTATAAAATGTTTGTAAATGGATAAAAAGTGAGTATCTTTGTTGCAAGCATAATAAATGGATTAATTTTGAAAAAGTCAAAACTAACCGAACAATACGTAGTAGATTAATAAATACAAAGCAATAATATGAAAGAGGTTAATTACAAGGACATGAAGTTCAATCCGTTCAACCTCATTGGCGGTGAATGGATGTTAGTGACTGCTGGTAACGAACAGTCGGGGTGTAACACAATGACAGCCTCTTGGGGGCATCTCGGATGCCTATGGGGGCACAATGATCCTACGGCTGTTATCTATATACGTCCATCACGTTATACCAAAGAGTTTGTTGACAATGAAGAATATTTCACTCTTTGCGTTATGGACAAGTCTTTCAAGAAACAGATGGCCTATTTGGGTAGTGTGTCTGGCCGTGATGAGAACAAGATTTCAAAAGCAAACCTTACACCTGTATACACAAATGATACTGTTTACTTTTCTGAAGCAAAGCTTGTACTTATTTGTAAGAAACTATATAAGTCTGAACTTCATGAAAGTGGATTTCTCTATCAAAATACGATAGACGAAAGTTATCCAAACCGTGACTTTCATACAATGTATGTAGGCAAGATAGAGAAGGTCTTGGTACGTGATGATGAGTATATTAAATAAACAGAATTGTACAAAGCCTGAATTGGATAAAGCATTAAAATTATAGACCAATGGAGTGACATGATAAAAAATAAGCTAATCTGTCAACATATAATGTATATCACCTTAAGTTTCTTAACATGTCACTCCATAAAATGTATAAACGGTCTATTAAACTAAAAGTTTCACCTAATAAAGATAAACGTCTGTTGTTCAGTATTTTTCTTTCTGATTAAGACGTGCAAAACAGACGTATCATCATTTCTCTATAAAATAAAGATTTATAGGATCACTCCATCAGTAGCCGTAAACTCATCTAGTGAACCGGCCTTGGTCTGAATACAGATATAACTGATGGCACTATCATCGGCTGCACGAAGCTGACGCTTTGCTGAAGGATCTACACGCATCCAATCACCAGCATTTAGAATTACATCTTCACCATCAATATTCATAATGCCTTTACCTGATATAACACCGTATACTTCTTCGTTTTGTTTATGCTTATGAACGAAAGGAACTTGTACACCGGCAGGCATATTGTTTATTGAAATTTCTTCACCGGTAAGGTTTAATAACTCATGGAGCTCTGTGCGAGCTGCATCCATCTGAACGGTTGTCTTCTTAAAATTCTTCATTATAGTTGTATTTTTAAATTTGTTATGTTTCATTATTTTGATATGGCAAAGTTACAATATAATGCTGATGTTTGCAAGAGGGTACCAAAAAGTGAGATAGTTACCCAAAAGTAGGAAATGCGATATTATCGGGCTTTATGATTATCTACGTTAACTAATATTTACTATTTCTAAAGCCGCATCATCGCCGATTAATTCAGGAGCATCAGCCTGTAACATTACCCGACGGGCAGGGCAGTCGAAGCCATCATTGATGATACGGTTGATGATATTGGCTTTCCCGCTCCCCGTTACCATAAAAATGGTTCGTTTAGCATGCATCATCGGCTTTCCTGTCATTGCCACACGTTTGACACCTGTTATGGGATGTACTGAAGGTATATACGGTTGGAAGGCGGAAAGCAGGTGTTCCTGTCCCGGGAATATGGACGAGGTATGTCCGTCATTGCCAATACCGAGAATGACGCAATCAAATTGCCGAACCTGTGACGTCACCAATTCTGAATATCTCAAGGCTTCTGTTTCCGGGGAGGCTTCACCGATGATGCGGAATACATTCTCTCCCTCTTTCAAATCCGGTACACTGTCGGAAAGAAGAACCTTGAAACGACCATAATTGCTGGCTTCATCTGTGGGTGGGACACAACGCTCATCTACCCAGAAAAACCGGAATTTATTCCATGGCGTTGTGTGAGCGTACTCGTTTGCCCACAATCGGAAAAGCACATCGGGCGTGGAACCGCCACTAAGTGCCACATCATATTTATCGTCACCACTCTTCGCCAAAGCTTGCCCGTTCATACGTACAATCAGTGAGCGCGCTGCCTCCAACGGAGAGCTGAATACGTGACGTGGGAGTTTTGAAAGGTTAAAGTTCACAGTATTCATCAGTATGTGTCAGATTTTTACAAGGATTGGTCCAACTGCCGTCTATGCTTTCTATCAGGGCATTACTTTCCAATGGTCCCCATGTTCCTGCAGGATAACCATAGAGGGGTGTCTCCGGATGTTTTTTCCAGTAATCAAGGATCGCATCGAAATACTTCCATGAAGATTCCACGGCATCATCCCGTGTAAAGAGTGTAGGATCGTCCAGCAGACAGTCCTCGATAAGACGGGCATAGGGATCACCTGTCTTCACATCACTGAGCCTATCATAAACGAAATCCATTTCAACCTGCTTCGTCTGGAACCCTGTTCCGGGCATTTTCATATCGAATCGCAACACAATGCCTTCGTTAGGTTGAATACGCAATACAAGCTTGTTGGCATGAGGATGTGCACCATGCATGTTGTCAAGAAGCAGATGGGGCACTTTCTTAAAATGAACAACGATCTCTGTCACCTTGGTAGGCATTTGCTTGCCCACTCTGAAGAAGAAAGGTACACCGCTCCATCGCCAGTTGTCTATCTCTGCCTTCATCGCAAAGAAAGTCTCTATCCGTGAGTCGGGTGCCACATGTGCCTCTTGCCGATAACCGGTCAGATTGCCTCCTGCTGTATATTGTCCGCGGATCACATTATCACGGATATAGTCTTCTGTCAGAGGCACCAGTGAATCATACACTTTTACAACCTCGTTGCGGAAACTGTCGGCATCAAACTTCACCGGAGGTTCCATTGCGCACAGGGCAAGGAGCTGTACCAGATGGTTCTGTACCATATCACGCATCGTGCCTGCTGTCTCGTAATATCCTCCACGGTTTTCAATGCCCAGATTTTCCACCGATGTAATTTCCACATAATCAATGTAGTTACGGTTCCATATAGGTTCGAAAATTGAGTTTGCGAAACGGAAAGCCAGAATATTCTGTGCCGTTTCCTTTCCCAGAAAATGGTCAATGCGATACACCTGTTGCTCCTGAAAGGTGTCTCTGTAAATCTCGTTCAACTGTTTGGCACTCGTCAGGTCATATCCAAAAGGTTTCTCAACGATGATACGTGTGCCTTCGCCATTGAGTCCGAAGGTCTTTAAATGCTGGGGGATCACGCCATAAAGCAGTGGGGGAGTGGCCAGATAATAAATGACACTCTCGCTGTTGCTAGTTTTCAGATGTTCTGCAAGTACAGAGAATCCCTCTTCCTTAGCGGGGTCCATCGTTTCGTAGCGGATATGTGAGATGAAGCAGTTGACCAGCTCATTGTCCCAAGCTTCAGGTTTGATGTACTTTGGCAATTGTCCCAGCAGATAGTTACGATATTCAGAATCATTGTAAGGAGTACGTCCAATGCCAACAATCTCAAATCTCTCGGGTAAACGTTTCTCGGAGAAGAGATCAAAGAGTGCCGGAAAGAGTTTACGTTTGGCAAGATCACCCGAAGCACCGAATATGATGAATGAAAATGACTTTGGTATCATAACTCAGATATGATATATGATTATACATTATAACTGCCTGAATGAGTGTTGCCGCCCTTGCCGGTCCAGTCCTCATGGAAGAACTCTCCGCGTGGCATATCAATGCGTTCAAAGGTATGCGCGCCAAAGAAGTCACGTTGTGCCTGTATCATGTTTGCAGGGAGGCTGGCTGTGGTGAGCGACAGATAGTAGTTGAGAGCAGAACTGAATGCCGGCACAGGAAGCTCTGCCTGAAGTGCTGTGATGACCAGTTCTTTCCATCCTTTAAGGGCTTGTTTCGTATCTGCTGCGAACTTTGGTGCAAAGAGCAGATGCATAGGTTTCTCTGAAGCTTGGTATGCATCAGAGATATCATTCAGAAAGGCCGAACGAATAATACAGCCTGCACGCCACATTCGTGCGATGGAAGCGAGGTTGAGGTTCCATGAGAACATGTCTGACGCCTTTTGCAGCACGGCAAATCCCTGAGCGTAAGATACTAACTTTGAAGCATAGAGTGCTTGTTCGATATCATCGACAAGTGATAGATCGGTCACTGCATCTACCTTACGGTCTTTCGCTAAACGTTTGGCCGCTTCCACACGCAGGCTCTTGTCTGAAGAGAGACTACGTTCGAACACTGCAGATGCAATCAGCCCCAGCGGCATGCCGAGTTCCATCGCATTGATGACCGACCACTTTCCTGTTCCTTTCTGTCCGGCAGTATCCAGAATCTTATCAATCAGATAGTCACCGTCCTTATCTTGGTGACGTAGCACCTGAGCAGATATTTCCATCAGATAACTGTGCAACCGTCCTTCGTTCCAATGTTCAAAAACAGAGGCGATTGCTTCATTATCCATCTTCTTGAGATGTTTCAGCAGGAAGTAAGCCTCGCTGATGAGTTGCATATCACCATATTCTATACCGTTATGGATCATTTTTACAAAATGTCCCGATCCTCCCGGGCCAACCCAGTCGCAACAGGGGGTATTGTCTTCAGCCACAGCAGCAATCCGCTGCAATATCGGCTTCACATCAGTCCATGCCGACTGTGATCCTCCGGGCATGATAGAGGCCCCATGCAAGGCTCCGAACTCTCCACCACTCACGCCTGTTCCAATAAATCTGAATCCACGTTTTTCTGTCTCAATCACACGGCGGTTGCTGTCCTCATAATTGGAGTTACCACCATCAATGATTATATCTCCGGGTGAAAGCAACGGGAAAAGCTGGTCCATAAGTTGGTCTACAGCATTCCCGGCACGCACCATCATCATAATTTTACGTGGAGTATTGAGGTTTTTTACCAAATCACTGATTTCTGTACAACCTATGATATTCTTTCCTTTGCCACGTCCATTCACAAACCGTTCTACCACACCTTCTTCAACACCGGGTACAGTACGGTTGTACACAGCAACAGCAAAGCCTTTGCTCTCCATATTCAATACTAGGTTCTCGCCCATCACGGCAAGTCCTATTAAACCAATATCTGCTTTCTTGTCCATAATTAATATTTTAAATTTGCCATAATTATGATTCGGGTTGTTGTCAGTATCTTTGACAACGTTTGCAAATATACATTTTATGTTTAATACTACAAACTTAAATTTGGTATTTTTCAGAAAAAGCAGAATATGCGTAAACCATAGATATAAGCAAACAACTAAAATTAAGAGTAAATGCCATTAATAATATATCATTTAGGGTATATTTTTATGTTTTTTGAATAAAATATACCCTAAATGGTATAAATTAGAAAATAATTAGTATATTTGTACCCGAAATGATATAATATAAGGTTATGAATAATTTATCACCTATCGTAAAATCACTGCGAAAGCAGTATAACTTAACACAGGAAGACCTGTCGTTGAAGTCGGGTGTTGGTTTGCGCTTTGTTCGAGACTTGGAGCAAGGCAAAGAATCGTTGCGTTTAGACAAAGTTAATCAGTTGCTAGATTTTTTCAACTATGAAGTTACAGCAACTCCAAAAGTAAAGCCTTAAAGCTATGAGACAAGCCAATGTTTATTATAAAAGTCAGTTAGCTGGAGTGTTGACAGAAAACGATGAAGGTTACGAATTCAGTTACCTTTCAGACTATCTATCGTCAGAAAATGCTAAGCCTGTGAGCTTGACATTACCATTGCAGGAACAGGTATTTAAAAGTCGTGTGTTGTTTCCATTCTTTGATGGATTGATACCCGAAGGATGGCTGCTTGATATTGCCACTCGTAATATGGATATCAGTATACTAGACCGTATGTCTCTCTTATTGGTTTGTTGCAAAGATTGTATTGGAGCTGTAAGCATTGAAGCTATTCAAGGAAAGGAGGAAAATCATGTGTAAATGTTTGTATTGTTATAAGCCACTTAATAAAGGCGAAAAAGATATGCATCCTGGTTGTATAGCAAAATTTTTCGGAACCAATCTTATGCCAACTTTGGATTATACAACTGAGCATTTAGAAGAACTAGCAAAGCAGGTGATACAAGACCAAACATCTCTTACTGGTGTTCAGTCAAAATTGTCTTTGAACTTAAATGAGCATGAGGGTAGTAATCGACTGACTATAGTAGGGTTATGGGGAGGATATATTTGTAAACCACAGACAACTACCTATGAGCAAATGCCAGAAGTAGAAGATCTAACGATGCATCTGGCAGAGTTGGCCCGGATTCAAGTAGTACCTCATACGCTGATGCGGATGGCTGACGATTCGCTCTGTTACCTAACGCGACGCATTGACCGAACTCCTAATGGTGAAAAGTTGGCCATGGAAGACATGTGTCAACTCACAGAGAGACAGACCGAACATAAGTACAAAAGTAGTTATGAGCGCATAGGAAAAACTGTGCTTCAGTATTCTTCTGTTCCCAAGATGGATGTCACTAATTTCTTTGAAATAGTATTGTTCTCATGGCTGACAGGTAATAACGATATGCACTTGAAGAACTTTTCGCTTTATGAGCCTCTAGGTGATGGTATTCGCTTAACTCCAGCTTATGATTTGCTAAATGCAGCTATTATCAATACTAAGGATGACGAAGAGCTGGCTTTGACTTTGAATGGGCGAAAGAAAAAACTGAAGAAAGAAGATTTTTTTAAATGTGCCGAAAGGCTAGATATAGAAGATATTATTGTGGAGCGTCTTATCAATAAATATGTTAAGCTTCTGCCTAAGTTCGAGAATTTGATTCATAACTCTTTCTTAAGTGAAAAACTACAGTGCAAATTTTTAGAGTTGCTGAAAGAAAGACTTGATAGGCTTATTTTGGAATAGTGATTCTAATAGAATGAGTTACAGCTAATATTGTTATAATAACACAGCTGTCGTTCTTGCCTTCTGAATTTGTGCAGCCAAAAACTGTACAATTCAAATCAATCAACGGGCATTTAATAATATATACTTACATAACAATGGAGTGACGCGATAAAAAACTTAAGATGATATGTAAAAATATAATGTATATCACCTTAAGTTTTTTAACATGTCACTCCATAAAATGCATAAAACGTATATTAAACTAAAAGTTTCACCTAATAAAGATAAACGTCTGTTGTTCAGTATTTTTCTTTCTGATTAAGACGTACAAAACAGAAGTATCATCATTTCTCTATAAAATAAAGATTTATAGGATCACTCCATCAGTAGCAGTAAACTCATCTAGTGAACCGGCCTTCGTCTGAATGCAGATGTAACTAATGGCACTATCATCGGCTGCACGAAGCTGACGTTTTGCTGAAGGATCAACGCGCATCCAATCACCGGCATTTAAAATTACATCCTCACCATCAATATTCATAAAGCCTTTACCTGATATAACACCGTATACTTCTTCGTTTTGCTTATGCTTATGAGCGAAAGGTACTTGTGCACCAGCTGGCATATTGTTTATTGAAATTTCTTCACCGGAAAGGTTTAATAACTCATGGAGCTCTGTGCGAGCTGCATCCATCTGAACGGTTGTCTTCTTAAAATTCTTCATTATAATTGTATTTTTAAATTTGTTATATATTATTGTTTGACATGGCAAAGTTACAATATAATGCTGATGTTTGCAAGAGGGTACCAAAAAGTGAGATAGTTACCCAAAAGTAGGAACTGTGATATTATAGGGCTTTATGATTTCTATATTAACTAATATTTACTATTTATATACATTGATTTTGTTTACTATCTTAATCAACAATTTGTGCTGTTGTCGCAGTAAATTAGTAGTTTTAATAATTTGATGAAAGAGTTAAATATAGTCATTGTGAAACAAAATTTCAGACTCAACTCATTATAAAATTGAGAAATTAAGTATATTTGTACTCATAATAACAAGTTGAACTTTATGAGTAAGTTACTCATTTATGTAAATCTTGGTAATGTAACACTAGATGTATTGAGATCTCATAGTCATCGTAAAGATAATTATGTGGTTTGGATAAAATAGTAAAACTTAAAATACAAATTATGGAAACATTTAATGACGTAATATTAAGCGATAAACTAGTTTTGGTGGATTTCTTCGCAACATGGTGTCAACCTTGCAAGATGATGCATCCCATTCTGGAACAACTGAAAGATGTATTAGGTGATAACATTCGTATCATAAAGATAGATGTAGATAAACAAAGTAAAACGGCTGGTCAATATAATATTCAGTCTGTACCAACACTTATGTTATTCCGCAAAGGACAGTCGCTTTGGAGAAAAAGTGGGGCATTGTCGCTTGCAGAATTAAGAAACATCGTCAACGGATATTTATAATAAATATGTTAGAACACATTGTAGAATTCACTGCATGGCCGATACTGACAGGTATCATCATCGGCTACATTGCAAACAAAATTATGAGCGGTCAAGGTAAAGGATGTTGCATGAACCTTATCATTGGCATAGTTGGTAGTTATGTAGGAACTTTAATAAGTCATTTGCTGAACATACAATTATTTGGGAAGGGCTATATTACAAATTTCGTATTCTGCGTTCTTGGTGCAGTGGTTGTGTTGTGGATTTGGAAGAAACTCTTTGATTAATGAAGCAAGTAAAAGATAACATCTATACTTAAGGTCAATAATACGTTGCACAGACGGATTCAGACCTGTGAGTTTAACATTGAAAGAATATAATAATGGCAGATTGGAAAAGTGCTTTGGCTGCTCTTGGAGCAACAGGCGATAATGTTGAAGCATCTGAAAAGAAGGATGTTGATAGAAAAAAACGAGTAGGCGTAGTTTACTCCACGAATACAGATTTCGGCTATTCTGAGAATTCAGAGGATGAAATGGTGACGATACCTAAAAATCAGCAGAAGTTGAGGCTGAATATGGAACGTGCAGGGCGTGGTGGCAAGACTGTGACCCTCGTGAAAGGCTTTATTGGCCCTGAAGATGATATGATGAATCTTTGTAAGCTCTTAAAGCAAAAATGCGGCGTTGGAGGTTCTGTAAAAGATGGAGAGATTATAATCCAAGGTGACCATCGCCAACGACTTGTAGATATTTTGAAGAAAGAAGGTTATACACAAACAAAGTGATCTTTGATAATGTATTTATAGTTAATAAAATATAATAACATTACAAAAGATTGATTTTAATAAAATATTCAATAAAAAAAGTTGCATATAACAATTAATTATTTTATTTTTGCCGCAGTTTAATTTTAATGAATAAAATGTGCGGAGTCAGCACTCTTTGAGCAGTTCATTTATTGTATATTATTAGAAGTATAAATAAAAATAATAAAAATGATAGATCAGAATTCAATATTAAAAATAAAAAAGGGACATGTCATATTAGAAGAGATGTTCCATGCGATAAAAAAACGTATTAAAGGTCAGGCAGAACTAAAATTAAAGATAACTACTGAGCAGTTTAAGTTGCTGCATGCTATAGATCAGAAAAAGGATGAAGTAATACAAAAAGATATGGCTGATATGATGGGGAAGAATAAATCAACCATATTGAGATTGATTGACTCATTAGAAACAAAAGGATTAGTCAAAAGAGTAGCGGATACTAAAGATAGACGTAAAAATTATTTAATGGTTACAAAAAAGGGTAAGGAAATAATAAAACAATATGAGTGTATTCTTAAGTTAATCATTGAAGATCTTGAACAAGGTCTTACAGTATCTGAATTAAATACTTTTTATAAAGTTGCAGCCCATTTTAAGAGTATGGCTGAACCTTGATTTTTTTTAATCATATAGTTGCTATATGCAATGATATGTTATAACAACATTTTTAATGAAGATAATAAACGATATTTACTACATAAAAAATACTGATAAACTTTTTAAAATAACTAAAAATAAAAAAAATGAAAATAAATGAAAATGTGTATTTATTTGAAAAGATAAGAGGAGCTAACTCATATCTATACATATCTGATAACAGTGATGTTTCGATAATAGACACAGGGATGCCTGGTAGCGCAGTAAAAATTCTCAGTCAGATTTCTCAAATGGGGATATCTATGGAGAAAATTAAATATATTATCCTTACTCATTCGGATATTGACCATATGGGTAGTGCCGCTGATTTGAAAAATGTTACTGGAGCTAAGGTTGCCATTCATGAAAAAGAAGCTCCTTATCTTTTGGGCGAAAAGAATAAAAAACGAAAAGGAATAATTGGTTTAATTTTCGGTATACTATTCAAATTTATAAAGAATCCAAACATAGCTCCTGATATTATATTAAAAGAAGGTGATTTTATTGGCGGATTAAGGGTCGTTTCTAGTCCAGGGCATACCGAAGGAAGCATTTCTTTATATAATGCAGGAACTGTCTTATTTTCAGGTGATGCAATTATAACTGATAAACATTCAAATATTAAGGGGTTTAATACTATAGCGACTTCCGATATATCGGAAGCAGTAAAAACAATAAATAAAATTAAACATTTAGAATTTGAAGTATTACTTCCAGGACATGGCAAACCTGTTCTAAAAAAGGCATCAGATAAACTTAAAAAATATAACAAAATATGATTTTCGATTTTAATACATCTTTCTTGTTCTTACCACTATTCGGTTTGGTAATAGGCATTTTGGTATCTATGTTTGGCGGTGGTGGCGGTGGCCTCTACGTCCCTTTGCTTACCATTTTATTTAATGTACCTATTCAGGTCGCTGTTTCAACCTCATTGGCTTCTATTATACCAACAACCATATTTGGTGCTTACGCTCATTATAAACAGGGGAATGTAAATGTATCAATAGGTCTAATTTTCGGTATAACAGGAATAATAGGTACATTGCTAGGGGTCTTTTTTTCAACATTAATACCACCATTCATCCTTAGGAAACTTTTTGGAACAGTTGCTATACTTTTAGTTATTCCAATATTTTTCAAAAAGAAGGAAAAAGAAAATAAGTATATTGATAATCCTGATAACTTGAAAAAAATAAATTTAACGACGGTATCTATAAGCTTAATATTTGGTTTATTATCGGGCATTATGGCTGGTTTGTTTGGGATTAGCGGAACATTTCCCATTATTATGGGATTATATATGCTTCGTTTTCCTGCAAATATGGTTATTGGAACATCTGTTTTCGTATTGTTTTTTAATGCTATTTCAGGTCTGTTTGGTCACTTCGCAGTAGGACATATCAATTTTATACTAATAATTCTATTAGGAGGTAGTGCAGCGATTGGAGCTTTAATAGGCCCAAGTTTACTGAAAAGGATAAAAGCTGATGTTTTAGATAAATGGTTTAAAATACTTGTTATCAGTATAACAGTCGTAACGGGATTAATTATGATAATAAAATAACATTTGAATTAATGTCAATAAACATAAACTGTGTCATGCTATTTTATAGTTGCTTTACACAGTTTATGTTGTAATTGGTCGCATAGACTTTTCATATATCTCTATCGTTTTATCTTTAAGCATTAACTCCATATTTTCTGGCTCAACCTATCATAAAATAAATAAAAAAGAATTATATTTGCATCGTTAATGTGATGTTGAACTTACCTCTATTGGTCGTGTCATCATTACTGAGCGAGGCAAGGGCTACCACATGTTAAAATGACTTGGCAAGATGAATAAATTTAAAGCAGAAGTGTGGCGTTGGCGGTAGTGTGAAGAACGGCGAGATCACTATCCAAGGAGACCATCGCCAGCGTAATGGTAGAGATTTTGAAGAAAGAAGGTTACACACAGACAAAGTAATTGCTAAAATGGACATAGAACAAGTTAGAGAATATTGCCTTTCACTCCTGGGAGTCACGGAGGACTCACCATACGGTCCTGATATGATAGTGTTCCGGATTGAGGGTAAGATATTCCTGCATCTACCACTTGAATATGCAGAACCTCGTATCTCTATCAAGCTGCCTCCCGAGAAGGGACAGAGTCTGCGTGACAGCTACGAAACAATTCGTGCTGGGTATCATCTGAATAAAATTCATTGGAATGACATACTAATTGAGAATACTTTTGCCTCAGATCAAATCAAGGATTGGATTCTGGAATCCTATAATCTTGTATTGAATAGCCTTCCAAAGAGATTAAAAGCAAAATACCAATAATCGAATAATGAAAAAATTATTATCTTTGCAAATGAAAAATAATGGTAGTATAGTTCAAAAAAGATATGAATATGAAGAAATTTCAAATGTTATTATTATTTGTAACCATGTTGACAACAGCTTGTGCACAGGATTTTGAGCGTGATACATTCAAGGCTCCTAATGGAAAGACTGTAGATATTTATGCTATCAAGCATGGTAGCATGCGCATCGTGTATGATGGAAAAGAAATAGAGGTCGATCCTGTGGCCAAATATGCGCCAGAAACTGATTACACTTTGTTGCCTAAAGCCGATCTCATCCTCGTCACTCATGAGCATTTCGACCATCTGGATCCAGAGACTGTAGCAACACTCACTAAGAAGAGCACCCTGCTGATTGCTAATCCAAACTCGGCCAAACAACTCAAAAATGCAAAGGTGATGAAGAATGGCGATCATTTCAAGATGAGCAACGGGATCATGATTGATGCTGTTCCTGCTTATAACATCACTCCGGGTCATGAACAATTTCATCCTAAAGGTCGTGATAATGGCTATATTCTCACATTGGGGGGACTTCGCGTTTATATAGCTGGTGATACCGAGGATATTGAAGAATTGAGCCTTCTGAAAAATATTGACGTAGCCTTTCTTCCTGTAAACCAGCCTTACACGATGACTCCTGAGCAGGCTGCAAGAGCTGCCAAGATGTTCAACCCTAAAGTGCTTTTCCCATATCATTTTGGCAATACAGACGTAGAGCAGGTAAAAACTTTGCTTTCTGACACAAATATTGACGTACGCATACGCAAGTATCAATAGTGGTGTGTGTGCACTATTTTTAAATTGAAATAGAGGTAAATAGTATAACGAACTTATCAGATGACTCTGATAAGTTCCAATACAGGGTGGCTTTTTTAGGGAATGTGTTCATGAAGTTTTCCACGGGTAACATATCGAATGCAAGTCCTTCACTATCATAGTGCTCAATAGTGAAAAACAATAGATATTTACCATTATCCTGCAATTTAATTTTCATAAGCTCATTGAAAGCTTCATCGATGTTATCTTTATATGCATATGATACGGTTGATATTATTTTTCTGCCTTTAGTCAAGGTAAAGAAATCATTTGTGTCAAGACCACTTAATCCATAAATTTCTACGTTTATGCGAATAAGGAATAGTAATGTTTTTATTTCTTTGTAGACATCTGCGTCATTAAAGAACGAAAGTACCGAATAATAATTAGCATCATCGTCAACTACTAATGACTGATTTGTCTTAATTATCACTGTTCGTTTTGCTGGAGAATCTTTTGAAAGCACGTTAGGGATGTTTTCGACTCCTTCAGTTGAAGATACGAGTACGATATTCATTAATTGCCACTCGTTATTTTCTTGACCGTAAACTTCTTCAGACCTAAGTCTTTCAATGATTTTAATGCTTTCATCGTCTGTTGCTATCAAACGAGCCGATTTTAATATTATATTTTCCATGATAGTTCTATTATTAATTAAAAACGATATAAATAGCGCATTAACGGAAGTAGATGGCAGCCAAACAGGAAATGTCGTCCAGACTATCGCCTACTATCCGTTTGGAATGCAGTTCTGCGATGGCACCACTTGCTACTTTGATCAAAAACACAAGTATAATGGAAAGGAGTTTGACAACATGCATGGCTTGAACACCTACGACTACGGAGCACGCCAGTACAACCCTGTCACCGCACGATGGGATAGAATGGATCGTCTTTGCGAGAATGTAGTAGTGTTTCTTTCATTCCTATTTTAAATTCTTTCCTTCATCAAATGCCTGACCAACACGCTCGCCGAGTTTAATATACCCCATGTGAACTGGATCGAAAGTGATAAGGTCCATTTTCTCAACATCTGGTTTACCATCTTCTGCAAGATACTTCTCGTCGCAGAGGATATTAACCACTTCAGCAATGATGTAGTAACCTGTTTCGCTTTCATTCAGTTTCTCCTTGATGCGGCACTCAAGTGTCATTGGATAATCGGTGAAGACAGGTGCATTCACGTTCGGAGCTTTCTCTGTTGTGAGTCCAGACTTCTGTATCTTATTAGGATTATTTTTCTGGCTGACAATTCCAACATAGTCTGATGCAACCATAGTTTCCTTTGAAGCAAAAGCAACAGTGAAATCGCCACACGCATTCAGATTGCGAGTAGTCTTGTGATTACCCATCGAAATCATGATTTCATTTATGTTCCACTGACCTGCCCATGCAGCATTCATAGCGTTAGGCACGTTATTCTCATCATATGTACCAATAATGATTACAGGCTGTGGCAACAGCCAAGGCTTTGCATTAAAACTTTTCATATTTGTATTATATTAGTTATACATTCGGTAAAGTTATATATTTTCTCCATAATAATACACTAAATTCGGAAATAATTAATTATCAAGAAGTAACTTCATGTTGCTAATGAACTATCCAGCAATTGTTCTTCAATGTTTATAAAACCAAAGAATAATTTGGAGACTGTTTATTTTATTATTATATTTGCAACTATAATTATTGCAATAAAACAACAAAATAAACATAATAATGAAGGTTGTATTACCTGATGATGTGATGAATACATATATAGGCACATCATAATGTTACACGGTCAGTTTTTGCTCTTTTTTTTCAATGATCCGCATTTCCTTAATAATTTTGCTTATCTTCAGATCGACCGAAAATCAGCCTTCCTTACTTTAAAAAATGTAAAAGAGATAGTGTGATATGAAAGAGACAATTTATAGTTTTTTTATGCGACAGGTGGAGATTAATCCAGATGTTGTAGCTGTGTTTGATGAAAGAAGAAGTCTAACCTTTTCTGAGCTCAATGCACTTGCAGACACGATAGTAGATGGATTTGGCACAAATAATCCTAAACTTATAGGCGTTGTGATGAATCATGGCGTGGAGCAGATTGCCACAATGCTTGCTATATTGAAGGCTGGGGCAGGATATGTACCAGTTGAACCATTTTTCCCAACTGATAGAATTAAGTTTATCATGAATGAGTGCAAGGTAGACTTCGTGATTACTAATGGGATGTATGGAGAAAAACTTGAAGGATTGAATCTGTATTTTATCGAACAGGGAATGGTCATTGACAAGAATGCAAGGTCTAAGGATAAATCTATTGCGGATGGAATTGCTTACGTGCTATATACTAGTGGTTCTACAGGTATGCCTAAAGGAGTGACCGTGGAAAATCGCAATGTATGTCACTATATTTGTGCTTTCCAGAATGAATTCCATACCATAGTTGGAGACAAGATGCTTCAGTATTCTGTATGTTCATTCGATATCTTTGTTGAGGAAGTGTTTACTACGCTCTGCAATGGTGCTACACTTGCCATTCCCTCAGACTACATAAAGGCTGACATTAACCGTGTGATGGACTTCATAGAGGAACACCAAATAACAGAAATTAGCGGTTTCCCATACCTCTTATTGGAGATGAATAAACTTGATAACGTTCCGTCTTCACTTAAAGTGCTGATAAGTGGCGGTGACGTATTAAGAGAAGATTATATTACTAATCTTCTTGATAAATTCGAAATATATAATACATACGGTCCAAGCGAAACCACGGTTTGTGCATCTTATTGTCATGTGAATAATGTAAAGGCAGAGCCAGATGGTACTTATCCAATAGGGAAGCCTGTACTTGGAACTCAGATAGAAATAAGAAATGATAAGTTGGAAAAGGTTCCTAATGGCAGCATCGGTGAAATATGTATCTTAGGAGGAGGAGTTTCGCGAGGATATATCGGTGAACATCGTGAGAAGGAAAACGAAGCTTATGTGAAGTTAGAAGATGGTAGGATGATGTATTGTTCGGGCGATCTGGGGCTAATGAAAAGTGATGGTACCATAATATTTCTACATCGCAAGGACACCCAGGTGATGATTCTTGGCAAGAGAGTAGAAACCGTTGAGGTTCAGAACATTCTTTGTTGCTGTCCTGACGTGGAAAAGGGTGTTGTGCTGGCACATAACGACGAGAACGGCCTAGCTTATCTTGCGGCTTATATTGTGCCGAAGGATAAACTGGCTTTTCGAATGAGTAGGGTGCGCGAAAATATGGCAAATTTTCTACCATCATATATGATTCCAGAGTTTTTCGTCAAACTTGAGACAATGCCGCTCACACCTAATGGGAAGGTGGACATAAAGGCTTTACCGATTATATTAAAAGTAGCTTGATATGAATATAAGAAGTGTAAATATTGACGAGCTCGACATGTTGATGTCGTGGCGTATGGAAGTGTTGCACGAGGTGTTTGCAGATTCTGAAAATGTAGATTGGAAAGCATTGGAGGCGGCAAATCGTGAATACTATATGCAAGAGATTACTCGTGGTGGACATATAGCTTGCCTGTATGATGATGAAATAGGATGTGGCGGCTTATGCCTCTATAATGAAATGCCATCACCAGAAAATCCATCTGGTAGATGTGCTTACTTGATGAACATATATGTTCGTCCTCAGTATCGCTCTAGGGGATATGGTATGGAAATAGTCTCCTGGCTTGTTAATCAGGCTAGAGCTCTGGGTATCACAAAGATTTATCTCGAATCATCAGAATGTGGTAAGAGGATGTATCAGAAATTAGGATTTAAGGGAATGACAGATTATTATAAACTGTAGAAGTATGAAAGAGATATTAGACGATTACGACATCACGATAACTCCATCATTGGAGCCAACAGATGTTATCGTTTATTGCAATAGTTACGGCGATGGAACCAAGTCTATTCTTAAATCATGTGAGGAATTGAATTGTTTGCCATTCCATCTTGTGGTTATCTCGAAGATAGATTGGGATGCAGATATGTCACCATATCCGGCAGATAAAGTGATATCTAACTACGATAACTTCGAAGGCAATGCTGACGATTATCTCAGATGGATGCTTGCAAGTTTGATTCCTCATTGCGAGAAACTGTTGAGAGTGGATAATCCGCGTCGGATACTCCTTGGCTATTCCATGTCGGGGCTTTTTTCTCTCTATGCAATGTATCGTACAGACAAGTTCGCGGCTTACATTTCCGCCTCCGGAAGTTTATGGTATCCTGATTTCGATGATTTTGTAATCACTCACGAACCTATGACTAAGGCTCCTGTTTATCTTTCTATTGGTGATAAGGAATGTATATCAAAGAATGCATATCTACAGACGACCATCGAAAAGACGCAACATATTTTTGAACACTATAAAGTGCAAGGTCATCCTACACATTTTGAACTTAATTCAGGCAATCATTTTGTAGAAGGGGATCTACGTCAGGCTAAAGGAATCAAGTGGGCTATTGCTGCTCTTAGAAGAGAGTCTCACATAGAATTTCATCATGATGCATTATAGAACTGTAACAACAGAAACTATTGGATTTTAATTGTGATTAATTGAATCACACACGATACAACTAGACTATTATGATGTCGCAATTTACTTTTAAATCGCTTGCGATATAAAATATACTTCATACGTTTGAATCAGATAAAATAATAAAATTATGAAAGCAAAGAATTTTTATGATTTCACGGTTAAAAACAAAAAAGGCGAGTCTGTAAGCCTCGCAGAGTATAAAGGTAAAGTTGTGCTGATTGTCAACATTGCAACTAAGTGCGGATTTACTCCGCAATTAAAGGGGCTTGAAGAGCTATGGAATAGATATCAGGATAAAGGCTTGGTAATCTTAGGTTTTCCATGCAATCAGTTTGCTAATCAAAATCCAGATTCTGACGATCAGACACAGGAGTTCTGTTTGTTAAATTATGGAGTGACATTTCCTATTCTGAAGAAGATAAATGTTAATGGAGATGATGCTGATCCACTATATAAGTGGCTGAAGAGTAAGAAGGGTGGAATACTATGGAGTGCTATCAAATGGAATTTCACCAAGTTTCTTATCAATAAGGATGGTGAGGTTGTTCACCGCTTTGCACCGACTGCTGCACCTTCAAAAATTGAAAAATATATTGTGAACGAGCTATAAATATATGACTAGTATTCCACACCTTTGAAAATGAGGTTGGAGAACGGATAAAGCCAGTCCCCTCCTTTATATTATTCAAATTAGCCTGTACCTACGCAGGTAAAGCATAACTTTTACATTATCAAAGCATTGTTCCAGAAGTATAAAGGCATAACTTTAGTGATGTGAACTCATAGTTTTAGCATAGTCGGAGCATAGCTTTTGAAAATAAAGAGTAAATTCGTCGATTTTTTATCATTTAGAGAGAGTTTAGTTCGAAAATCCTTCACGTTTTCACCTAATGCGTTGATATTAAGTAACTTCAGCGTGAAGGAAGCCTTTTTTCCTTCACTATTCCTTCACAAAATACAATATTTTATTTGCTTTTATTGATCATAATTAACAAAGCGCCTGTGAATGAAGTGTGAAGGAAAAAAGGCTTCCTTCACACTTATCTTCCTGTATACAAGTATATTACAGATAACGTGAAGGATTTCAAGGAAAAACTTCTTTTTTGTAAAATGAATTAGTCTGTTACTTCTCGAAATGTTGATGGTCCTGATGGCTCCGCCAAGCACCTCCCCAACGGAATCCGTCCCCTTCTTTGTTTCACTAAGACACCGCCATGGTCAACCTTTGCAGATTTGCTTGATATTTATGGAAGAGCTTGTTAGTTGTTCAATTAAGTACTTTAACTCTTTTCCTTGCAGAACGTGTGCTATTAGTTCATTATTTTCAAATTGAAATAGAGGTAAATAATGTAACTTGCTTAACAGATGACTCAAATAAGTTCCAATAAAGGGTCGCTTTTTCCGGGAATGTGTCTATGAAGTTTTTAATAGATAACATTTCAACTGTTGTTTCTTCACTATGATCATGTTGGACTGTGAATAACAATAGGTATTCGCCATTATTCTGAAGTTTAATTTTCTTAAGCTTATTAATAGCTTCATCAATGTTATCTTTATATGCATACGATGCTGTTGATATCATTTTTCTGCCTTTAGTCAAGGTAAAGAAATCATTTGTGTCAAGACCACTTAATCCATAAATTTTTACGTTTATGCGAATAAGTAATAGTAATGTCTTTATTTCTTTGTAGACATCTGCATCATTAAAAAATGAGAGTACCGAATAATAATTAATATCATCGTCAACTACTAATGACGGATTTGTCTTAATTATCACTGTTCGTGTTGCCGGAGTGTTTTTTGAAAGCACGTTAGGGATGTTCTCAAATCCTTTAGCTGAAGATACGATTACAATATCCATAAATAAATATTGACTGTCTTCTTGACCGTAAACTCCTTCAGACTTGAGTCTCTCAACGATTCTAATGCTTTCATCGTCTGTTGCTATAAAACGAACTGATTCTAATATTATATCTTCCATGATATTTATGTTTAATTTAAAACGATATAAATAGCGCATAATGCAAGAGCAAGTGACATTGTAATGTCAGATTGTTTGCGATATTTACTAAAGAAATGATTTAAATACGTGCCTATAAAAACATAAACAAGATTGGCTCCAGGACCGGCAATAAGTAGCATTGCTGATACAACTAGCAGATCACAGAGCTTGTTAGAGTAGGGAAGTACAAACGAACTGAAGCAAGTAAGATCGAATAATAGTATCTTTGCATTTGTCATTTGCACAATGAAACCACTCCAGAATGTACAATCTCTATTGTCTTTCTTTGTCTGTCCACTGCTATGGTATATCTTCCATGCTAACCACATGATGTAGGCTGCGCCAAGATACTTCACATAGCCAATGTATGAACCAAGCACAGTGCCTAATAAATGAGTGAATATGGCTAGAATAACCACAGCTGTTGAGAATCCAATAAGCAGTCCCAACCACATGGTGAGTACCCTTCGCTTTTCATGCCGAATAGACATTGAAAGTGCATAAATGTTAGCAGGTCCAGGTGTATATCCTACAACAAGGATAGCCATCAGCAATGTTGGCAGTAAACTTATTGGCATATTTTAAATAATTTGCGCACCTTATAATATGTTATAATTACTTTATCGTTATTTATAATTATCTTTGTCTCCATATTTTTATCTATTTGTCCTTGCGAAATTACCAAAAAATAAAATGATAGCAAAGCAAAAGATAATTTATTTGTGATATTGTCTGCTCAAGAATGTAGAAAATATTATGTAGCAAATCCATTAATTTCAGATGAAAGTAATATTTAATTGTTTGGTTCCAAAATAGTCATCAAACACACTAGCCCATAAGATTTACCTGCGCATAGGGTTTGAGTATCGTGGCAAAAAACATCTGTATGCTGAAAATAAAGGTTGGACAGACTTCTTATTATTTGAACTAAAACAAAATAATTAAAATGAATATATTGATTTTATCAGGAAGCCCAAGAAAACGCGGAAATACAGACTTAATAGTTGAGGATTTCGTCAACGGTATATCGGAACCACAACGTAGAAATTGTATCAGTGCATGATAATAAGGTTGCTCCTTGCATAGGCTGCAATGCCTGTTTCAAGAGTGAGAACAATACGTGTGTACAGAAGGATGACATGATTGACATCTACGAGAAAATGAAACAAGCAGATATGCTTGTAATTGCTTCACCTGTATATTTCTATGGACTCAGTGCGCAAGTGAAAGCTTTAATTGATCGTTGTCACAATCCGATTCGTGATATTTTCAACATCAAGAAGACTGCCCTTCTGCTAGTTGGTGCATCAACCCTTCCTGAGTTATTCGACAGCATAATCACTCAGTATAAACTTTGCCTTAATTTCTTCCATCTAGAAGATGCTGGCTGCGTTGTTGCAAGAGGTGTTAAAGACAAAGGCGATATTAAGAATACTAAGGCTTTGAATGAGGCTTATAAATTGGGACAATCAGTGTAAAAGAGCAAAGAAAGCATTGTATCAATGACGCAAATGATATAAGTTTTTTTTTGTTTGTCTATCAGTATTTTATAAACAGATGCATATAATTTTCCAAAGGCTTACTTGAACAAAATCAACGTGATTTGATGAAAGACCATGCTATGGCTTTCCACTGCTTCACCTTAAACGCCTGATAGCGGTGAGAAAGATTAATTAAATTCGATAATATGTAATATTTAGAACTAGATTTTTTGTATAAGTTATGGTATTTTGCTTTAATGCTGTATGATTATAGAGAATAAAGAGATGTTTTCTAAAAAACGTAGAGAAACTTATGGAAAATATAAAGAAGTAGCATAATATTAGTAGGCATAGAATTAATGATTTTTGCGATAACTGTAAAAAAAAATTCACTAATGCTGTGACAAGTTCTAGAAATTCCTTGCTTCTGAAATCTTTTGAAGAGTTACGACTAAATTGAACAGAATAATGTTCTATTTTTAGATTTTTAAACGAAAAAAAGAAATGGTTTTCTTTATATTGAGCCATAAGCTTTCTGTTTATGTAGCCAATGCTACAATTACACAAAACAATACTAGCTCTAAGGCTCTGAAAGGAGGATGATTTTCTTCCTCGGTGCAAAAGTAGCAAAAATTTGATAATATGTTTAAATAAAAAAGGTTTTTTTTCTAAAATAACAAAATAGTGAATTGTTTTATCAAGTCTAGTGTCAAATTTGACGTAATTCTGTATAAAATGATATATAATACTGTGATTTTGGGTGATAATCGGAGATATTTTGCTATCTTCGCATTGAATAATAATATATATTAATATAACTACGATAAAAGGTGATAGTACCATTAGAATTAATTCATTTTGTATTCAATGAATTTGTTATGCAGCCTGGAGACATCCTGCTTATGAATACGTACGAGAGTCAAAGAAGACTGATGCCGGGATGTAAATATGATCACATTGCTGTTTATCTAGGCGATGCTTTCTTGATCGAAGCTGATGGTACAGGTGTAATGATGAATCATGTGTATTCATATGCCTTCAAAGATGACGACCATGGATGTATAATGAGGCTTAAAAAAAGTTGTAGTAAGAAGAGAATAGATGAACTTTTATATTGGTTACGCCAGCAAATGGCAATGGAATTTGGATCGTTTCAAGCAAGAAAGGTTCCTGTGTTAAAGAATACCGATGAGCAAGGTGAAAAGAATCGAACTTTTTGTTCTCGTTTAGTCGCTCAGGCATATCATCAAATTGGTATCGATTTAGTGAAAAATCCAGATTTCTGTTCACCTGATGATATTCTAGGATCTGACTTTCTTGTAAAAGTAGAGCCATCATTACAGCCATTTACTGCTGACATGTCAAATACAGTAATGAATAACCAAAAGCAAAGAGCTGATTCGGATACTTATCTTGCCGATTTGTTTCAAACTATGGGGCAATTCTATAATGAAGATATTCAAAAGATTGATCAACTGCTTATTGCAGCTATGAACAATATTGATAAGGATGCTGATGCTCTTGATTTTATCTTGCAGCAAAGGTGGATGACGCCAGCTGAAAAACAAACAGAGATGATGTGGCCATGGTTTAATGATGACAATGCATTGTTTGCTCATTTTGTTACAACAGAAAATGTACTCTTTTTCTTGAGAAACCAAATCTTACATTATGATCTTACATATCTTCCGATATCTAGACAGAATGCTATCAATATGTGGGTAATAGCAAAAATAAAAAGAGAATCTAAGGTAGTAAAAGCAATATCCAAACAGTTTAAAAGTGTGCTGGATGAGGCTATCCGCATTAGAAAAAGGCTTGAAAAACTGTATATTTTAACCTTTGATAGAGATCATGACGGATTCTTTGATTTTAGCGAGAAGTACGGTTTTGAATCAAATTTTGAGTTTAAAGAAGGTGCTGTTGATATATCAAAAATCTTGCTGGAGCTTATGGAATATGGCCCTTCAAATATTAGTGAATTATTAAATGTTGCTGATGATGATGACGAATAGAGCTTATTCTATACTGGATGTAGATACCATTGAGATTTATTATTGGCTTAATGATGGTAGTCACACAATGAATACTGAATTTTTTTAATAAATATGAGCATAAAATCCTTGGCATCATAAATGAATTATTTGAGAAACTAAATGCAAATGTAGAAATTGAAGTAGAAGCACTTGGTAAAGACGGTCTTAAATCATTGTAGAAGTTAAAAATAGCGATAAGTATGAAACATATTGCAATTCCAATAAACATCTTTACATAAATATTAGGAGTACAGTTTACTATTACTTTAATAACCTGCCTTTATTCGCTTTATGGGAGTGAATGCAAGAATTTATTTTCTAATACTAGTTTTGTATGAAAAATAGCATGAACATAATACTTTCAGTACAAAACTACTATACTAATCAATATTTGTAGTATTTTTGTACAGATTAAAGAAGAGTAGTATAGGGAAAAAACAAAATTTTCAGATATGAAATCTAAGGGGAAGACCGCTTATTATGATATGCTTTGTATCATTTGAGACGGTTTCGTTTTGTACCGATGTTTTAATCGGCATCCTAGTAGTAACGCAGATCTCGATGTTCTATCCGAGAGCATTTACTGCAGAATTTATTTCACCTGTATTTGCCATTTTTTTATCGCTAAATAGAAAGAGTCCTTCGAAAACGGGTGCCTACTTTCGTTACATTTTCGGCTTTACCTGCTTAGTATATATTCTTACTTTCCTCTATTCTTTCTTTTTGGAGATATCCCAAAAGTTTAGATGAAGAAGGTGATTCTCCTAATAATGAAAATGACTTGATTTTATCATTACGAATGCCCCATAAACGTATAAATAACTCAAGGATATCCCGAAGTATATCTGCCTCTCCACCTTCATTAGGAAATAATTCATATATGTATTTAATTTTCTCATCAACAGGAGGATGAGTTGTGCTTTCTAAATTTTTGTTTAAAAACAAACCGGAACACTGAAGGCACAAAGCACCCACATGAGTAATGATATAATTATCACTTATAATTTGTTTATAAGCATCTAGATCAGAACGTTTTTCATTATCTATTAGGTAATCAGAATTTTCCTTGTCTTTATTGTAAATATGCGAATACTTATGTAATAGTAACATCCCAATTGTATATTCAACTAACTAAGAAGAAACATCGTATTTTAAATCAGAATTAGTTGTGTCTGGGTCTGCAAATTTATCAAGTTTATTTATTAACTCTTCAGATATATCTTCACTACCTGCTACCAACAAGTCTGCTTTTTGGGCTAAGAAAACAGCGCATTCATTCAATACTTTATTAAGAACTTCTTTTGTAATATTATAAGAGCCTGTGCATTCAATTTCATTCTCATCATTATATTTAAACAATCCACCTTTGACCATCAGTTTTGCAGGGATATAGCATAGAGTCAATAACTTTTGACAATACACATCAGACACTGAAATTATTCTGTCTTCATTATTACCATCATATCCGTGAATAAAAGACGTAATTCGTTGAGCTTGAGCAGAATCTAAACCTGGATCAATAAAAACGCCTTGCTTCAACGCCAATATATTATTATTTAGTATATGTTTTTTGTATATCTTATCATATACTCGCTTTATTATCTTTGATATATTATTATCTCTTTTCATAACAAATTAATTATATTTTTTATCTATTTCTATAAATCTATGTCCATATCGTGTTATCTAATAAACGACTATTCGTTCAAGTGTCTCTGAGTTAAATGCTGTGCGAATAACGATACTTACCGCCTTTGAAATGTTGAAAGAATCATTTTTGTGGTTTCGAAAAGTCTATTAGTATCTTTTCTGCCATGGACCATACCAAGTCTTTGTTTCTTCCGCAGTAGGAGTATGATTGCTAGTAAAGTCCTTGACATTATTATAGTGCTCCCAAAATAATTGTTTATTCCTTTTCTATGTTAATTGCCTGACTTTCCTTCTCGATACTCCAGAAAGGAATGTTGTATTCGTCGGTAAACTCTTTCATGCGCCATGCACTCTTAAAGCTACTAACAACGAAATGCATTGGGATAAACAATCCAACTTTGAATTGCTCGATGAATTGTCTGGCACCACGAGTATATCCGTTACCAATACGACCATCTACAGGGAACATGATAACATCGAATGAGTCTGTTATCTTTTTAATGTCTTTCAACTCTCCTAGGAATTGTTTCTCATCTTTTATCGGATCAATAACACCAAATGCTTCACTATCAATAGTGCCTCCATCATAGTCATCAGTCAGAAAACGGGCATACCAATTATTTAGATCTCCAGCATGGAAAATACGTTTAATCGTAGCTCGATTTTTAGCATCTTTTACTTCAACTATCCATGAAACACCACTATCATTACTGCCTGTGGCATAGACATTTATAATATCATTACTCCATACAGAACCTTTCGCCATCCATGCGTCAGCATCTTCCTTGTCGGCTCTTCGGCGTTTCATAGTATCCTTAGAAAGAATATAGGTGAAAGAAAGAGTAGGGTTATCAGTTCTCCACTTCAGAATATCTTTCGTGAAATGGTCTTCGTGGAAATGACTAGCAAATACATAAATTGGCTTGTTGGTAGTAGATAGAATTCTTGGAATGACTCCTGCTGGGTCCATCCAGCAATCAAAGATGAGCACACAACTTTCTGTCTCAATTGTAAAACCACTATGATATATATATGTCAGTTTCATTGCTAGGTACATATTAAATCATTTCACAGATTCTATCTTCTCTGATAATCTTCGGCGCAGCTTTGCCAGCCAATACTAGTACTTTCTTGCCATTACGGTAGATATGCAGTTGGCGAGAACGGACAACTGCAGTAAGCTCGTCATCATTCTGCATAGCCATCTAAATATGATGGTAAACGCCATCTTCATCAAATAGCTTCTTCTGCAAGTGTGAGCACATGTTGGTGGTATCTGTTGAAATCATTTATTTTAGGGCTTAATATTAAATGTTAACTTTTAGCTATCATTTGCGTTATCAACGCAAAAGACAATAGCTGTTTAAACTTAATATTGCGTTTCATTTACTTGTTTAAAAGTCGAACACAATTAGTTCGTCCTCATTCAAGGCAAAAGTACAAAAATTAAATGAAATGTTAAGTGATGCGGAAGAGAAAATATATATAACTAAGGTAAAAAGGTAAAATAATCGTCTGAGAATCAAAAGTTACTAAAGAATACTTGTTTGATTCAAATTAATAGTTTATTTTTGGCAAGTATTGTGTTTAAGTATAACGAATCTGCAAACAGGTATATCTGCAATTTATGATTCTACAGAAAGCGCTTTGAACCTATGGTTATCTCCATGGGCAGTTGAAGCCGACGTTTGGTTGTATGTTGCATTCATTAATGCCATTTTGAAGAAGCATCCTCTTACAAAGTTGTATGATAAATATGATATTATCAAGAATCTGACCGATATTGAACTTAATCGGATGCTGGCAGATAGAAGAAAGTATTTGAAGCGTTTGCTTCAAACCAAAGATGGTTTCACAATGGAGGGGATAAATGATGATTTCACTCTTAAAGTTGCAGATCTTCGAAAAGCCGCTTCAATTGATATGCAGGTAATAGAATTGCAACAAGTGTTTACAAAAAAGCAATGGGAAGAAGATGAAGTATAATTGGATTAGTTTTGATGCAAGAAAACAGCCTATCGTAGATAGTCTGTTCATTGTTATGTCTCCTTACGATATCACCTAAATTGTGTTACTCAGTCGCAGGGAGATTTGGTAGCCTTGCGTTATATTTAATATATAGTATTGACATTGCGTATTATTGTGCTATTTCCCAATGCACTACCATAACCATATTGATAGCCAGAAAATTACATTTTAATTGAGACCTATATGAGTCACATTGATATAATAAATCAACTCTGCCCAGCATCTCATTTTTGTATCCGTAATTTCCTCTCGTTTTCAGTTCTATTTCATCTTTCTATCTAATGTAACAGCATTTGAACGTTGTTCTAGGTGTAAAGATAAGAAAATATTTAATATGATAGAAGGGGGAATAAAAGGAATTAGTCGAAAATTAAATTTTAGTTCTTCATCATGAATAGGCCACTTCTTTTATAATAATCTCTGATTTTTAGACGATATAAAAGGCATATTGACGAATGGATATTACTAGAAATTAAAGCCATAGTGATTTGCCAATACTAATTTTTAAAGGAGGTGATGTTGTCATTTGATGTAATTTATATCTTTTTGTATAGTAAAATTGGGGAAAAGAACATTTTATTGGCTCATGGGTTCATATTTATCGAATTCTATTGTATTTTTTGTTAGAAAAGTATTACCTTTACAAAGTTGAATGTATTGAAGAATAGAACATAAAGATTTTAACCGTCTTAAAGTGATACTATAGATATCTTCAATCTCATGGAGCTTGGCTTCATCAAATACAGGCATTTCGTTCTCCTAGAATATATTACGCATGAACTGATCATCAATAGAATGGTGTTATTATGTATTTTAGTGTATGTAAGATGCTTGTATAGGCTCTGTTATAGATGGTAATACATAAAGTGCTGATTAACTACGTTATTCATTTATTGCTCCAAATTCTGGAAGAATCTGTTTTATTATAATTGTCGGTAATTGGAAAAGCTAGAAATAATAATTAGAAAAATAAAAAAATATCATGCAGCTTACAAAAGTATATATTAAAGGATTTAGAAATTTTAAAGAGGCAACGGTTAATTTCAACAAACATTGCTTAGTTATAGGTGCAAATGATGTCGGTAAAACCAATCTCATTTATGCTCTCAGAATCCTCTTAGATAGAGGGTTCTCTGATTATGATTTTGAGCTAAATGAATCGGATTTTTTTGCTTATGAGGAAACTAAGAATATAACTATTCGTGCATATTTTGAGGACGTGACCGAAGATTGTATAGTTGCTAAAATGAGAGGGAAAATAAGCAATGAGGGAAATTTAGTACTTCAATATACTGCAACAATAGATAATGGAAAAGTTTGTTACCAATTCTACTGCGGAAAAAGTGAAAGCGAAGATGATTTAAAGGAAATTGATGGTCCTTATTATAGAAAATATCTTAATATAAAATATATTAGTAGTAGAAGAGAGTTCTGGAGTTATATCAATAAAACAAAGACGGAATTGCTAAAGCAAGCTAAGGATAGGCGTACTGCAGAAATTGTAAGTGCTGACGAACAACTGTATTCTGAAATAGAAAATGAACTGCAGAATGTTGATACTAAGATACCTCAACTTTCTTATGTGAAAAATGCCACAGAGAAAATAAATAAAGAATTAAATAAACTTTCTATACATAATTCAGAGCAGCAAGTAGTATTTGATACTGCATCTACAGATATTGACAAAGTCATATCTAATGTGTCATTAACGTCTAAAAATGGTGATAAGAAACTTGTTATAGGCGGTGAAGGTCGTATAAACCAAGTTTATTTATCTTTATGGGCATCGCAGAATCAACATACAGAGATTTCAAGTGAAGTTTCTATAATCTGCGTTGAAGAACCAGAAGCCTATTTGCATCCTCATCAGCAAAGAGAGCTTGCAGAATACCTTGGAAAATCTTTAAGTGGTCAAGTCCTGTTGACAAGCCATTCTCCTTTTATTGTAAGTGAATTTAGTCCGAATTCAATAATCAGACTTTATAAAAAACGAACAAGTGAAACTCTTGTAGCTTCAGATGGATGCTCAAAAGTGTTGGCTGATAATTTTGATGATTTTGGCTATAGAATGAGTGTGATACCAGCAGAGGCATTTTTCTCAGATTGTGCTATTCTGGTTGAAGGACCATCTGAACTGATTTTCTATAAAACGCTTGCTAAGCAATTGAATATTGATTTAGACCGGCTTAATATATCTGTACTAAATGTGGAGGGCGTTGGCTTTGATACATATATTAATATAATTAATTCTTTGGATATATACTGGATTTTAAGGACCGATAATGATATAATGAAGATACCCTATAAAGATACTTATAGAATGGCAGGTATGGAAAGAGCTTTGGACTTTCTAAGCTATCGCCTTTTGACTCCTAAGGAAGAGATTATAATTAATGAGAATAAGGACGGTATTCATGGCTTTAAATATAAGGATAAAATACCAGAAGAAGTCAATGTAAACTTTAAAAAATTAACTAATATTATTGAAGACCACGACATCTATCTTGCCAAGGTTGGTTTAGAGGAGGATCTTTGTAACAGTGCAATTAATTCTGATTTGAAAGATTATTACGGTGTAGAGCTTATTGATGCTGATATTATTGCCAAAATGAAGGAACATAAGGCGATAAATATGTATAGTTTTCTTAAAAAGAAAAAGACATGTTTGTCTAAATTAGCCAAAGATGAAATAGTGAAGCCTTTAATAAGTGCTAAAAAATATATTGAAAGCCAGTATGGAACCTACGGAAGTTCAGAAGAAAATAATTGAGAATGATGGCAATACATTAGTATTAGCGTCCCCTGGTAGTGGTAAAACTTTTGTAATTTCTGAAATGGTACGCCGTATATTGAAGAAAGATGAAATTTTGCCATATCAAGGAGTCATAGCTATATCTTATACAAGAAAAGCGTCATCAAATCTTAAAGAGAGAACATTATCTGAAGGGCTATTCATAAAGAATTCTTTCTTCGGCACAATTGATAACTTCTGCTTAACTCAGATTGTTCTTAGCTTTGTCAATTATGTTTGGGGTGCTATTAATCAGGATCCAGAGATTATTGGGATAAATGATATTCCCAAAGAAGATAAAGGTAACTATATATGGCTTAAAGATAATCATCCTGATTATAATTTGGTTACTGGCGAACGATGGCATACTTTGATGACATTGTATAGCAAGGGATATTTTCTTGTTGAGAGTCTTGAGTTAATAGCGTTATATATACTGAAGAACTGTGCTGCTTGTCAGAATTATGTAAAGTCTAGGTTTAAATATATATATATAGATGAATTTCAAGACGCTGATACATATACCAACGACATCTTTCTGCAATTAATAGATTTAGGGCTAACAGGAGTGGCTGTTGGAGATGAAAATCAATCTATTTTCGGATTTGCTCATAAAGACAGCCGATATTTAACCGCTCTGAAGGATAATATAAATTTCAAGACCTTTGAACTGAAAGACAATTTCAGATGCTCTGCCCCAATTGTTAATTATTCAAATAGACTTATTGATAAAGAAAGTCAGCTATTAGATACAGATGAAAATGGTGTGTTCTTGGTAAAAGTCGATGGAGGTGAAGAACGAATAGCTGATTTTATTGAAAAATATATGGGGAGGTTATGTAAAAAATGGGATGTCAAAGATTATAGTAAGGTTGCTATTCTTGTTAAAAACACAAGAACTCAAGCTATGATTAATGATAGTCTTACAATACCTCATAGAGTAATAGAAACAACTCCGCTAGATATTGATCTGAATCCTAGATCAAGGCTATTTACCCTTCTTTTAAGGTTCTATTTAGATAAGAAATATTCTATGATTAACGTCTTGGATGAATTTGTAGATTATGAAGAATTAACCATTTATGATCGAAAGACATTCTTAGTCTGTTTTAATTCAATTAGAGAAAATTCAAAATGTGACAAAGAATTTTTAGTGCTATCATTTAATAATATTGCTAATTTGCTTTTGCCGAAAATTGGCGTTGGAGCTTCATTGACTTTATTAAAGGAAGTCATTGATAATGACAATTTGTTTTCATCATATAAGCCGTTAGAAGATAATGAAGTTCTTCTAATGACATTACATAAGTCAAAAGGGCTTGAGTTTGATATTGTATTCCATCTGAATTTAAATGAGTGGGAATTACCAAGTAAGACGGTTAAATTCAACGATTTTAAGCATCCAAAATATATAAATTGGAATCAAGATTTGAATTTGCATTATGTTGGACTTACTAGAGCAAGAAAAGCCTGCTATATTGTTCGCTCCTCATTAAGAACAAATAATAATGGTGAAACAAAAAATGCATTTGATTCTGAGTTTCTGGATATGAATCATTTAAGCGATTTGCGAAAAAATTACAGATATAAATGAGGACGTATAGATAGTATTTATTTATAATTATCGATAAAATATTATTTTGATACAATATCGCTTGTGCGTTGTTTAATATTGCTGTCCTATAAAAAATAAAAAGCGTAAAGTCCTTTATTCATGGTCTTTACGCTACCAATAGTGATGGTTGGTAATCTTTATTTATTTTCCAATGCAGAAGTGTTGGAAAATGTTGCCTAGGACCTCATTAGGGGTGATTTGACCGCCTGTGATTTCTGACAACTGTTCAAGACATATACGTAGGTCTTCGCTAATAAGATCACCGCTTAAATCAGCTTCCATAGCTTCTATCACACGAGTTATGCTTTCGTTGGCATGCGTCAACGCCTCATAATGGCGGGCACTAGTTACGATTACAGAATTCTCGTTAATTTCTGGTATGTTGGCAGCTGCGTATAGGGCTTGCTCCAACAGTGATATGTTTGTACCCAACTTTGCCGATATTTCAAGATGTTGTAAGGTCGGTGCAGTTGTGGTAAGTTGGTTGATGATATTATTAGCAGAAGAATTGTTACTATCAATTTTGTTAATAACAATTATCAGTTTCTTATCAGCGCAACGTTCCTGAATATTCTTTATTTCTTCTAAAGATGGGATAGCGTCTATTAGCCATAAGATTAAGGTGGCTTCGTCTATCTTCTTGAATGTACGTTCTATACCAAGCTGCTCAACTTTGTCTTCTGTCTGACGAATTCCAGCAGTATCAATAAATCTGAATGTGATTCCGTTTATCTCAGTTGTATCTTCGATGACATCACGAGTTGTACCGTGGATATCACTTACGATAGCTTTGTCTTCGTGAAGAAGTTGATTGAGTAGGGTACTCTTGCCGACATTTGTTTTACCGATAATTGCTACAGGAATTCCTTCTTTCAACGCATTACCAGTTTCAAATGATTTTGCTAATGACGTTATTCGCTCATGAATCTTCTTAGCAAGTTGCATCAGTTCACTACGATCAGCAAACTCTAACTCCTCATGGTCTGAGAAATCTAGCTCAAGTTCTAATAATGATGTTATCTTCAGCAACTGGTCTCTAAGGATAGACAACTCACTACTGAAATGCCCCTTGAGCTGACTGAGTGCCATCTTATGGGATGCACGATTGGTTGCAGAAACAAGATCAGCAACAGCCTCAGCCTGACTAAGGTCCATCTTACCATTTAGATAGGCACGCTTTGTATATTCGCCAGGTTCTGCTTGACGACAGCCTGCATCAATGAGAGTGTGAACCACCTTATTGAGTATGTAGGCTGAACCATGACAAGATATCTCTGCACTGTCTTCACCTGTATAACTATGAGGAGCACGATATACAGAAACTAGTACATCATCAATAGTTGAACCTTCTTTATCAATAATCTCACCATAGTGTACTGTATTTGGTTTCGCCAAAGATATATCCTTGCTGAATATACTATTGGTGATACTAATTGCTTCAGGTCCTGATACTCTTACTATTCCGATTGCACCTCCGGTAGGTGTAGCCAGTGCACAGATATTGTCGTTATTCATTTAAATTCTTTCAAGTACAAGTTTTATTAATCCATCAATGGTATTCTTATAGCCAATGTTAGCCTGTTTAGCGCGACGGTTGGCTATGACCATACAGCATGTAAGTGCTTTATGTCCCATCAATGCAGAAAGACCAGCAACAGCAGAACTTTCCATTTCGAAGTTTGTGATATTCAAACCATTGTATTCAAAGCTTTCAACCATCTCATTCTGATCAGGATCTGCTAAAGGAATGCGTAACTCTCTGCCTTGAGGTCCGAAGAAGCCACCGCATGCGATCGTTACACCTCTTACCATGTCTGTACCAGCAACACGATCAAGTAGTTCGTTGTCAGCATCAATTACGTAAGGTGCACACAGTAAAGGATTCCAATCCATGTGTTTCTTGAATGCTTGTTCAAGTTTGAGATCGCAAACTTCGTTACGTCCTGCATAGAAGTTGAGCAATCCGTCAAATCCAATACTTTTTACACTTGCAATGTATGTTCCTGTAGGAGTATTCTCCTGAAGACCTCCACAAGTACCAATACGTACAAATGTTAGCGTACGATGTTCAGGCTTTTCGTGACGTGTTTTGAAGTCGATGTTTGCCAAGGCGTCCATTTCGTTTAAAACAATGTCTATATTGTCACATCCTATACCTGTGCTTTGTACTGTTATGCGTTTTCCCTTATATGTACCTGTTATAGAGTGAAATTCACGACTTTGAACCTCACATTCCTGCTCTTCAAAGTGTGATGCAACGAGGCTTACGCGTCCAGGATCACCAACTAGGATTACTTTATCAGCAAGCTGTTCTGGTTTAAGGTGCAAGTGAAAAACACTACCGTCTTCATTTATAATGAGTTCGGATTCTGCAAAATATTTCTTCATAGTTGTATTATTTGTTTAATAATATATTTTCGGTATTCCTAATTGATTTCTCTAATACGTGGATGTCATTATTCATCTTTTCTATCGCCTTTTCGGATTCTAAGATATTGCTTCGCATATTTCCCCTTGTAGCATCATCCGAATTATGATATTTATCACGCATATTTTCCAAGTTTTTCTCTTCTTGGGCATATTTATTCTGCATCTCTTGTAGTGATGTGAATTGCTCTTTGTCGGTAGGTGACTTGAAGTCTGATAGGTTGTAATATGTTATATTGTCGTTGATGACAAATTCAAATGCGTTCTTATGTTTTCTCTTATTGTCGATGGCTACCATTTCATTATATTTTTCGAGGTAGGCGTTTCTATCGGCAATGTCGGTCCATGTGTTCTTGATACTCTCAATACGGGCGAATCTCTTTATCTGTGCTTCGTTGTATACTTTGGGATCGTATAGTTTACGGGTCTCTGAAGGTATAAATATGTACACGCATACGTTACCGGCTTTTTGATTACGATCGCTTACGAACCATCCTATACTGTCGATATCATTCTCGGCATACATATAGTCGTTGGCCGGTGAATTAAACGGCATACCTAAATTCTCAGGTTTTAGAAATTTTGTGTTTTCGGCGTCATAGCGGGTTACGAATATGTCGTAACCTCCAATACTTTCAGAGCCTTTAGCTGCAAAGTAGAGTGTGGTTCCATCTGCCATCATAAATGGATAGTTAATATCATCATTTATGTCTTCAAGACCATTTACTTTTTCCGCATCGCTCCATTTCCCGGCTAGTTTGTCTGAAGTATATATTGCCAGATGTCCAGATGAGTCTCTTTGCGAATAATAGCACTTGTTACCTAGTCCGTTGGTAAATACGTACGAATCCGGCTGGGTAGTGGTATTAAAAAATTCATTGTATGGAGTGATCGTACCGGACTCTTTATTGAGCTTTATACCTTTTAAAAAATCGTTTTTGCTTAAAACAACGCTGTCGATTATGCATATGTTTTGTGTGGCAGTCAACATGCTTGCTCCTTTGCGTGCTTTATTTAGTAAGATATTATCTTCTGTTACTGGCTGTTTCTTCTTTGTCTTAAGTATTATTGCAGACTGCAATTCTTTGACTGCAGTATTAAATTCATACTTGTTGATAAGCTCAGGTATTGTTTCCTTAGCTGTTTTGGGCATCTTCATTGTCTTGGCATTTTGGGCTGTAATATATGAGATACCACTGATTATTGATAATATAAAAATAAAAAATCTCTTCATATTTGTTATAAATGCAAATTCAATATAAAGATAATGCAGGTCGGGGAGTGCACAGCTTTATTGCTCTGGCTGACGTCGAAATGCAGGTTATCTTATGCAAAGATAATAAAAGTTTCCGGATAGAGGAAGCTATTAACAAAGATTATAAGCCTTCTATAAGTTTGCCTTCGCTTTCAAGACTGTTCCATATGGAATAACGGGCTTCTGGGTTCATCTTTTCGATTTGATCAAACAGCTGTTTAATTTCACTGCGGTGCGAGTCGGTTTCGTAAGGACATAATTTTATCTGTTTTTGGTATCCTTGATTTATTGCGTATTGTTTTATGTCCGACTCTATTTCAAGGCAAAGTGGTCGTATCAGTGTTAATGGCATCTTCTTGAACTTGAGTTTTACGGGCATTGTGGAGAAGTGCCCTTGAAATATCTCGTTCATTAGTGTAGTGTGTATAATGTCGTCAAAATGATGACCGAATGCTATTTTGTTGCATCCTAATTCTTGTGCCAGATTGAAAATATTTTTTCTTCGATTCCATGAACATAGGAAGCATGGTGACTTACGGTTGTCTGTGCTTGCATCAAATTCTGTTGTAATTATATGAAGTGGAACATCGTATTGTGAAGCAAAACTTTTAAGGTATTCAGTGTCTGTTTCGTATTTGATATTTTTCATACGAATATGTACAGCTTCTACTTTAAAAGTTGGTTTCTGTATCTTCATTCTTCTAGCTAATAACTCAAGCAGACAAAGTGAATCTTTACCACCAGAGAGTCCTATGAGAATATGATCACCGTCATCTATAAGTCTATACTCTGATAATGCTTTTCGAAAGCGACTTATGATTTTTTGTTCTAGCTTTTGTTTAACTGTCTTTGTTGGCATAAATCAATTGCTTTTTATTGACTTTATTATTTTAGAAAAACAAGATATACTGCTCCAATTAATAATACGAATGCTGCATAATGGTTCCATCTCAGACCTTGATTTTGGAACATAATATTTACAATCACAGCAAAAACGATAAGACTGATACACTCTTGAATAACTTTTAGTTGTACAAGATTGAAAGGGCCTCCGTTGTCTACAAAACCTAAACGATTGGCCGGTACTTGACAACAATACTCGAAGAATGCAATTCCCCATGAAAATAAGATAACACATATTATCGGCCAGTTACTACTGATACCTGTCTGCTGTAATTTTAAATGCCCGTACCAGGCAAGTGTCATAAACACATTACTAAGTACGAGCAATATGATTGTATATAATCCGTTCACTATTTCTGAAGTTGCTTATCCATACTAGCAGCCGCCTTACGACCATCACCCATGGCAAGGATAACTGTAGCGCCACCGCGTACAATATCACCACCGGCATATATCTCAGGGCGTGAAGACTGCATGTTTTCATTTACTACAATGGTATTTTTTCTTCCTAGTTCAAGTCCAGTAATAGACTTAGGAACGAGTGGGTTAGGAGATACGCCGACTGCAACAATTACCTGATCAACATCTAATGTTTTTGTTTTTCCAGGGATTGGTTCCGGACTACGGCGACCGCTTGCATCCGGTTCTCCTAGTTGCATCTCTTGCAGTATCGCTTGTTTTACTGCTCCATTTTCGTCAGCAATATATTCAAGCGGATTGTGTAAGGTTAAGAAGTCTATACCTTCTTCTTTTGCATGTTTTACCTCTTCTAAACGAGCTGGCATTTCAGCTTCAGAACGGCGATAAACGAGTGTAACTTTAGCTCCGAGACGTTTAGCTGTACGGCATGAATCCATAGCCGTGTTACCACCACCGACAACAACAACTCTTTTACCTAAATTGATAGGTGTATCTGTTTTAGGATTAGCTGCATCCATCAAGTTTACACGGGTAAGGTACTCGTTAGAAGACATTATATTAATAGAGTTCTCGCCTGGAATATCCATAAAGTTTGGCAAACCTGCGCCTGAACCTACAAAGATACCCTTGAAACCACTCTGTTCGAGTTGACTTACAGAGATGGTCTTACCTACTATGCAGTCTGTCTGGAAATGCACACCCATCTTTTTGAGGTTTTCGATTTCCACATCAACAATCTTGTTGGGCAGACGGAACTCCGGAATACCATATTTTAAAACTCCACCGATTTCGTGAAGTGCTTCAAACACATATACATCATAACCTTTTTTGGCCATATCACCGGCAAAGCTCAATCCTGAAGGACCAGAACCTACAACGGCAACTTTTATTGCATTTGAAGGAGCTATCTCCGGCATGGAAATGTTACCGCTTTCACGCTCGTAATCAGCTGCAAAACGCTCAAGGAATCCTATCGCTACTGCAGGTTCGTTCATCTTAAGGTGAATACACTTGCTTTCGCATTGTTTCTCTTGTGGACATACACGTCCGCATACAGCAGGTAGGGCAGAGGTATCTTTTAATACTTTAGCAGCTGCCAAGAATTGTCCACGTTCTATATTTTTAATGAATGATGGAATGTTTATGCTTACAGGACATCCCTCTATACATGTAGGTTTTGCACAATCCAGACAACGTTTAGATTCTGTAAGGGCCATTTCTTTTGTGAGTCCCTTGTTTACTTCTTCAAGGCGTGTGGTGGCGCGATAAATAGGATCAAGCTCGGGCATTAAAGCACGTTTGATTGCTGTACGCTCTTTTGGTTTCATAGATGAACGTAACTCTTTACGCCATTCTGCATTTCTGTCTGTCAGGACATCTATAGAATCACTTGTCGGTTCTACGTCCATTGTTATATCTGTTGTAAACTTCTCATTCGCAGTACCTGAAACATTCTCTATATGATCTTGGTAATGTTCCATCTCCTCTTTCTCTGCACCCTTGAAAGTGCCCATACGCTTGAACATTTCATCCCAGTCAACCAATGCTCCGTCAAATTCCGGACCATCAATACAAACAAATTTAGTTTTGCCTCCGATAGTAAGACGACATGCGCCGCACATACCTGTTCCGTCGACCATGATTGTATTCAGAGATACATCTGTAGGCAGATTGTATTTTTGTGTTAGCAGGCAGCTGAATTTCATCATTATAGCAGGACCAATGGCAAAAACCTTGTCTATATGTTCCTGATTGATGAATTTTTCAATTCCGATTGTTACCACGCCTTTTTCACCTTTAGAACCGTCGTCGGTCATGATGATAGTTTCATCGCTGTTGGCACGAACTTCATCCTCAAGTATGATGAGATCTTTGTTTCTACCGGCCAAGACAGACAAAACTCTATTGCCGGCAGCCTTCAATGCCTTGATTATTGGCAACATAGGAGCGACACCAACACCACCTCCTGCACAGATAACAGTTCCATATTTCTCAATATGAGTAGGATTACCTAAAGGTCCTACGACATCTGTTACATAATCACCTTCGTTGAGATTACATAGTTTTGTCGAAGATAGGCCAACTTCTTGTACGACTAACGTTATTGTACCTTTATCGGTATCAGCGTCAGCAATAGTCAGAGGCATACGTTCACCCTTGTCTCCTACGCGTATGATAACAAAGTTACCCGCTTTACGACTTTTTGCAATTAGTGGAGCTTCAATATCAAAGAGAAATACTTTCTCTGAAAACTGTTCCTTGCGAATGATCTTGTTCATATAAAAAGATTATTTAGATTATATTGTGTTTGTAGATTTTTAGTTAGAAATTATTTCCGTCGATCATTTCAAAGCCACAGTAAGGAACCAATGCTTTAGGTACACGAATGCCTTCTGGTGTCTGGAAGTCTTCTAAGATAGCTGCTACTATGCGCGGAAGGGCGAGGGCAGAGCCATTAAGAGTGTGGCATAATTCTATCTTCTTACTATTACTGTCGCGATAACGGCATTTCAGTCTGTTGGCCTGATAGCTCTCAAAGTTTGATACAGATGAAACTTCCAACCATCTCTTCTGAGCGGCACTCCACACCTCAAAGTCGTAGCATATTGATGATGTGAAACTCATATCACCACCGCATAGACGTAGTATGTGATAAGGCAATTCTAGTTTCTGACATAGGCGCTCCACATGGTCAAGCATCTCTTTCAATGACTGATATGAATGTTCTGGTGTATCAATTCTTACAAGTTCAACTTTGTCAAACTGATGAAGACGATTTAATCCTCTTACATCTTTACCATATGAGCCTGCTTCACGACGGAAACATGCAGAATAAGCACAACGCTTGATAGGAAGGTCTTTCTCGTCAAGAATCTCATCGCGGAAGATATTTGTTACAGGAACTTCTGCTGTAGGTATGAGATATAGATTATCTACCTCGCAATGGTACATTTGTCCTTCTTTATCAGGTAACTGACCTGTACCGTAGCCTGATGCTTCGTTGACGACATATGGTGGTTGTATCTCAAGATATCCATCTTTTCGTGCTTCTTCAAGGAAAAAAGCTTCAAGAGCACGCTGGAAACGAGCCATTTTACCTATGTAAATAGGGAATCCTGCACCTGTGATTTTAACACCTAAGTCGAAATCTATAAGGTTATATTTTTTGCATAAGTCCCAATGGCACATAGCACCTTCATGTAGTTCCGGTATATTGCCACCTTCTTTAACTACAACATTGTCTTCAGCACCTGCACCTTCTGGTACATCGTCGTTAGGAATATTTGGTATGGTACACAGTAGGGCTATAAGTTCTTTCTGTGATTTGTCCATCTCTTCCTGAAATGCCTTGTCTGCTTCTTTTAGAGATGCAACATTTTCTTTTATCTTGTCAACTTCATCTTTCTTGCCTTGTTTCATCAAGGCACCAATACTGGATGATAATTGTTTTGCTTCTTGTTTGTTCTTGTCTAATTTTTGTTGAGCTTCACGACGTTTCTTATCTATCGCAAGTACATTGTCAATGGCTTCTTTAGCACCTTTGAAGTGCTTCTTTTCCAAGCCTTTAATCACACGTTCAGTTTCCTCACTGATGAGTTTTAGTGTAAGCATAACTATCTTATTTTATGATTTTGTTTATTTCGCCACAAAGATACTTATTTTTATTGAGAATTGAAAATTGGAAAATGAGAAATTTAAGTGAAATATTATAATTTAATATAACATAAAGTGGCTATAAACGCAAAAATCCCAAATCTCCGTGGAGAAGTGGGACTTATGTTGTTTGTTTGGAATAATTTTTTGAAACTCTTGGTTTATTTAGGCTTCTGCGTTAGGGATAACCGAAACGACGCTCTTATCTTTGCGTCCCTTCTTAAAGTTAACCACACCATCAGCTAATGCAAATAGAGTATCGTCTTTGCCAATACCTACATTATTACCTGGATTGTGTTTTGTACCACGCTGGCGAACTATGATGTTACCTGCGATAACCTTCTGTCCACCCCAAATTTTAACGCCTAATCTCTGTGAAGCTGATTCACGGCCGTTCTTAGAACTACCTACACCTTTCTTATGTGCCATTTTTTTACTCCTCCTAAATTTAAGCGATTACTTGTTTAATTTCTATTTGTGTGAATTGCTCACGATGACCGTTGCGTTTACGCTCATCTTTACGGCGTTTCATCTTGAAAACGATGACTTTGTCACCTTTTACTAATGGTGAAACTACTTCACAAACTACTTTTGCACCATCTACGGTTGGCGCTCCGACTTGTACTTTACCTTCGTTATCAACGAGGAGTACTTTGTCAAATTCAACAGATTGGCCTTCTTTAGCATCTTTAATGTGATGAACAAACAATTTCTTGCCTTGTTCTGCCTTGAACTGCTGACCGTTAATTTCTACAATTGCGTACATAATTTTTTTATGTTAAACGGGTTTTTTCCGTCAGGCGGACTAGCTTAATGCTACCACTTGTTTGAGCCTAAACGGACTAAATCGGGCGCAAAGTTACAACTATTTTTTTGTACAAACAAATATTTTATTCAAAAAATATTGTTATGTAGGTATCATTACGGATTTTTTGAGCATAATTTAATGCTGTTTCTAAAAAAGTATGTTTGCCAGATTTGTTGATATCTTAAATTGATCCTTTATTTAGCACATACCTTTATGTAGAATTTCTTGTTATCTGAGATGCATTTGTGAAAACCATTCTTTTTTGATAACTAATTACGTGCTGCTTAATTTGTTGAAATTGAAGCTGTATAAACTAACAAAGCGATTGCCTTCACAGGTAATCGCTTCATATCTTCAATAGGTATTAGTTTCCTTTAAGGTAAAAAGATTGTTTTCAGGATAACGATTGCAAAGATAAATGATTTTTCCAAAACTCCAAAACTTTTTGAATATTTTTTTTGTAATTTTTTATTGTGCGGGTACACAAAAGGAAAAACATCATAAAAAAGATATTTTTTGTGTAATCAATTACTTGTATTATGCTCTATTTAGTCCTCTTATGTAGGTCTTGCCTGATAACATAATGTGACTATTTTGAATTTATTTGTATAAATATATATATATTATTTACAAATAAATTTTTTTTCGGAACATTGTTGTTTGTTATAATATAAAATTTGTATTTTTGCAACCGATAAAGAATTTAATTATGATAAACAATATTTTTAAGGGATTAGGAATTGCTTTAATAACACCTTTCAAAGCTGATATGACTGTAGATTATGATGCTTTGAAACGTCTTTTGTCATATCAAATTGACAATGGTGCTGATTTTTTATGCATCTTGGCTACTACAGGAGAAACACCATGTCTTACAAAAGATGAAAAGTCAAAAATAAAGGATTTTATAGTAGATAATGTTTGCGGGCGCATTCCTATTTTAATGGGATGTGGAGGAAATAATACTGCGGTTGTGATAGATGAACTGAAAAATGGTAATTTTAAAGGCGTGGATGGTGTCCTCAGTGTATGTCCTTATTATAATAAGCCATCTCAAGAGGGACTTTATCAACACTTCAAAGCTATAGCTGCCGCTACAGAATTACCTGTCGTTTTATATAATGTTCCTGGTAGAACAGGTGTTAATTTGGCTGCTGCAACTACAGTTAGATTGGCTAACGACTGCAAAAATATTGTTGCCATTAAAGAAGCAAGCGGTAATCTTGAACAGGTTGATGAAATAATAAAAAACAAGCCATCACGTTTTGATGTTATCAGTGGTGATGATTCTCTTACGTTTCCTATGATAGCTTGCGGTGCGGTAGGAGTAATCAGCGTGATAGGAAATGCTCTTCCAAAAGAATTTTCAAAGATGGTAAGACTGGCATTGCATGGTGAATACGATGTAGCTAGAAAAATACATCATAAATTTACAGACCTTTTTAATCTTCTTTTTGTTGATGGGAATCCAGCTGGCGTAAAAGCAATGCTACACCAGATGGGAATGCTAGAAAATGTTTTAAGACTTCCTTTAGTTCCCACAAGACTTACTACACTTCAAAAAATATCAGATATTCTTAAAGAATTGAAAATATGATAAATACGGATGAACGTAGAGTCATTCATGAGATAACTCCACTGATGGGTAAGGATATTCTTTATATCGCAGACAGGCATAAAAAAGAATTTACTTATCCAATTCATAACCATGAGGTATACGAACTGAATTTCATAGAACATGCAACAGGCGTAAGGCGTATTGTTGGTGATAGTACAGAAGAAATCGGTGAGTATGATTTGGTCCTGATTACAAGTCCGGATCTTGAACATGTGTGGGAGCAAGGCAAGTGTAATAGTCCTGATATACGTGAGGTGACTATACAGTTTGATCTGGATATGAGTGAAACTAGTATGTTTTGCAGAAACCCATTTAATAGCATGAAAAAAATGATGACAGAGGGAAGGAAAGGATTGTGTTTCCCATTGTCAGCTATTATGAAGGTGTATAGCCTTATTGATAAGTTGAGTTCAATAACAGACGGATTTTATGCTGTTATGCAATTTATGACCATACTCTACGAACTATCCAAAAGTGATGGAGCAAGGACTTTGGCGACAAGCAGTTATGCAAAGGTTTCTGACGAGAGTGACAGTCGTCGTGTTCTTAAGGTTAAAAATTATATATCAAAGAACTATATGGATGAAATACGCTTGGCGACATTAGCTGATATTGCAGGTATGAGCCCAAGTGCATTCAGTCGCTTCTTTAAATTGCATACAGGACGAAATCTTAGTGAGTATATAATTGATATAAGATTGGGGTGCGCAACTAGATTATTAGTTGATACCGCTCAGAGTATTGCTGAGATAAGTTTTAATTGTGGTTTTAATAACCTAAGTAATTTTAATCGTATTTTTAAAAAGAAAAAAGGTTGTTCACCAACAGAGTTTCGAGAAAATTATCATAAAACAAGAATTATAGTATAATAAAAAAGAGGTCTACAAAGACCTCTTTTTTATATTATGTAACTGATGATTAATAATTTTCAGCTTTAACTTGAAAATAGCTTTGCGGATGAAGGCATACCAGGCAAACTTCCGGGGCTACTTTCCCTATAACAATATGTCCGCAATTAGCGCATTGCCAAATGCAATCGCCGTCTTTTGAGAAAACCTTTTTGTCTTTTATGTTTTTAAGAAGTTTGCGATAACGTTCTTCGTGTGTCTTTTCAATTGCTGCAACACCTTCGAATTTTGCTGCAATTTCAATAAAACCCTCTTCGCGTGCATCTGAAGCCATACGAGCGTACATGTCTGTCCATTCATAATGCTCACCGTTTGCTGCATCCTCAAGATTTGAGTCTGTATCATTGATATTACCTCCGTTTAGATATTTGTACCACAACTTGGCATGTTCTTTTTCATTACCTGCTGTTTCCTCAAATATTGCTGCAATTTGTTGGAAACCGTCTTTGCGAGCCTTTGAAGCAAAGTAAGTGTATTTGTTACGAGCCATAGACTCTCCTGCAAATGCTTCCTGTAAGTTCTTTTCTGTTTTTGTTCCTTTTAAATCTTTCATAATATCAATATTATAATTAGTTATTTTTGCAAATATATGATTAATTTATCGTATTGTTAATCGGCTTCAGCCCTTTTATGTTTTTTTAATAATGAAACGGACTATTTTGTTATTTCCCCACGAAGAGATTTCTGCATATTCTGAATGACCTTGACAGTATCCCTATATCTACCTAGAAGGTACATTAATTTTGTTACTGCACTTTCTACCGTTGAATCATAGCCGCTTATTACACCACATGATTTAAGCCAGTTGCCCGTGTCATATCTTGACATTTCAACGGTGCCTTTCTGACATTGGCTTATGTTTACAATGATAATATTATTCGCTGTTGCTTCATGAAACAATTTCTTTAGCCATTCTTCTTGCGGAGCATTACCACTTCCATATGTTCGCAAAACAATTGCCCTTAATTCAGTAATGCCAATTATTCTTCGAACGAGATTCTCCTGTATACCAGGAAATAGACTGAATACAATAACATTTGGATTTAAGACCGTATGTGGAATCATATAATCTTGATGCTTTGGTTTTAAAACATGGAGAATGTTATATGAAATATTGACCCCGGTCTCTCCTAAATGCGGATAATTGAAAGTCTCGAATGCATCAAAAAGATCTGCATTACTTTTTGTAGCCCTGTTACCACGCAATAATCTACCATGGAAATAGATGCAGACTTCAGGTATTAAAGCAAAGCCTTCCTTGTTTTTTGCACTGGCAATTTCAATACTAGTAATAAGATTTTCTTTTCCGTCTGTACGAACTTGACCGATAGGCAATTGGCTTCCTGTAAGAATTACCGGTTTTGTAAGGTTCTCCATCATGAAAGATAATGCAGATGCCGTATATGCCATTGTATCAGTTCCATGAAGAACAACAAATCCGTCATACTTTTCGTAGTTGGCGTATATGATATTTACAAGCAAGCACCATTTCTGTGGTGACATGTCACTCGAGTCTATTGGAGGATTAAACTGGAATGTTTCTATATGGGCACCAATCGATGCCAGTTCCGGTACACTGCTTATCAATCTTATGAAATCAAAAGGCTCTAATGCCTTGGTAATAGGATTGCGATGCATTCCTATCGTACCACCTGTATATATTAATAATATGTCTGACATCGTTTACGTAAATTTTAGGCACAAAATTAATCATTTTATTGTGAATATCAAAAAAAACGTTGTATATTTGCATGAAATATTGATAAACTCTTAAAACTTAAAACATAATGAAACATTTTATGGATAAAGACTTCCTGCTTGAGACAGAAACTGCGCAGGATTTATTCCACAACCATGCGGCTAAAATGCCTATTATTGATTACCATTGTCATCTTATTCCAGAAATGGTCGCTAATGATCATAAATTTAAAAGCATAACAGAATTATGGCTGGGAGGTGATCATTATAAATGGCGTGCTATGCGTACTAACGGTGTTGATGAAAAATACTGTACAGGAACTGACACATCAGACTGGGAAAAATTTGAAAAATGGGCTGAAACAGTACCATATACATTCCGTAATCCTTTGTATCATTGGACTCATCTTGAATTGAAAACAGCTTTCGGAATAGACAAATTGTTAAGTCCGAAAACTGCTCGTGAAATATTTGACGAATGTAATGAGAAACTTAAATTGCCAGAGTATTCTGCTAGAGGACTAATGCGTAGATATAATGTAGAATGCGTTTGTACGACAGACGATCCTATTGATGATTTGCGTTTTCACAAACAGACACGCAAAAGTGGTTTTGAAATAAAAATGATTCCAGCATGGCGTCCTGACAAAGCTATGGCTGTTGACAATACTAAGAATTTTTCTGAATATGTAAATAAACTTGGCGAAGTTGCAGGTGTAACTGTATCAAAATTTGCTGATATGATTGATGCATTGCAGAAAAGACATGATTTCTTTGCTGCTAATGGTTGTCGTCTTAGCGATCATGGTATTGAGGAATTCTATGATGAAGAATATACAGACAGTCAGATAGAAATAATATTCGAAAAGGCTATGCGTTGCCAACAATTATCACAGCAAGAAATACGCCAGTTTAAGAATTGTATGCTGACGAAATTTGCTGAGATGGATTATGATTCAGACTGGACTCAACAGTATCATTATGGTGCAATTCGCGATAATAATACAAAAATGTTTGAACAACTTGGTCCTGATACAGGTTTTGATTCTATCGGTGAATTCAATACAGCAAAAGCTATGAGCAGATTCCTTAACCATCTCAATACAGAAGGTAAGCTTACTCGTACAATATTATATACATTAAACCCATGCGCCAATGAAGTTATTGCAACCATGCTTGGTAATTTTCAGGATGGTACATGCCCTGGTAAAATTCAGTTTGGTAGCGGTTGGTGGTTTAACGACCAACTAGACGGTATGACTCGTCAGATGAATGCCTTGTCTGTTTTAGGCCTATTGAGTCGTTTCGTTGGTATGCTAACAGATAGCCGTTCTTTCCTTTCATATCCGCGTCATGAATATTTCCGTCGTACTCTATGTAATCTTTTAGGAAATGATGTGGAGAAAGGCCTTCTTCCTAATGATAAGGAAAATCTTTATAGAATGGTTGAAGATATAAGTTATAATAACGCAAAGAATTATTTTAATTTTTAATTCTTTTCTTTAGAATATTACGAGGGTTGATTTTCATTGATTGAATTTCAACCCTCGTTTTTAATATAATAGAAATAAATGTTATGAAATATTTGCCAAATACAAAAATTAAGAGTAATTTTGCACCGATATAATGTATTATCACAAATGACAATGACAAAAAAACACGTTTTACCTATAGCCGTTTTGACTATAGTATTGTTCTTGAGTGGTTGCTCGGGTTCCACAAAGCAGGTAGCTTATTTTCAAAATAGTGATACAATAAGCCTTGCTAAATCAAAAGTTCTTTATGATGCGCATATAATGCCAAAAGATTTGCTTACTATTACTGTTAGCACAACAGATCAGGAAGCTGCAGTACCATTCAATTTGACAGTTCCTACAACAACATCTGCAGCTAACCGCTCTTCTTATGGACAAGCGTTGATGCAGGATTATCTAGTAGATAATGACGGCGAAATAGTTTATCCTGTAATTGGCAAAATACATGTAGGTGGATTGACAAAGAAAGAAGCTGAAATGCTTATAGATGAGAAAATAAAGCCATATATGAGTAAGGACAACAGGCCTATTGTTACGGTAAGAATGTCTAACTATAAAATATCCGTACTCGGTGAAGTGGACAAGCCAGGGACAATGTCAGTTGGAAATGAAAAAATCTCAATTCTAGAAGCATTAGCACAAGCTGGTGACCTGACAATTTATGGTAAACGTGAAAATGTTAAACTAATTAGGGAAGATGCACAAGGTGAAAAACATATATATAAATTGAATTTGAATGATGCAAATTTAATAAATTCACCTTATTACTATTTGCAACAGAACGATGTAGTTTATGTTGAACCCAATAAAGCAAAAGCACAGAATTCTCAGATAGGTAGTATGACTTCTATTTGGTTCTCTGCTACAAGTATTCTTCTTTCGTTATCATCACTTTTGTATAATATCTTTAAGAATTAATCATATTAAATGTGTGGAATAGTTGGATATATAGGTAAGAAAGGCGCTTACAATATATTAATAAAAGGTCTGAAAAGACTTGAATATAGAGGTTACGATAGTGCCGGTGTTGCAATGATAAACAGTAACGGTGCATTGAACGTTTATAAGACTAAAGGAAAAGTCTGTGAGTTAGAAAATTATGTAAAAGACAAAGATATAACAGGTAACATTGGCATTGCTCACACACGTTGGGCTACACACGGAGAACCCTCAAGTCAAAATGCTCATCCTCATTATTCTGAATCTAGAAATCTGGCTATAATTCATAATGGTATAATAGAAAACTACGCGGATCTTAAGAAGAAACTTCAAGAGAAAGGCGTTCATTTTCGTTCAGATACAGATACTGAAGTCTTAGTACAGCTGATTGAATATATTCAATTGCAAAAAAAGTTGGATTTGCTTACTGCTGTTCAATATGCGCTTAGAGAAGTTATCGGAGCATATGCTATTGCGTTGCTAGATAAAACTAATCCTAATCAAATCATTGCTGCTAGAAAACAGAGTCCGTTAGTCGTTGGAATTGGTAAAGATGAATTCTTTTTAGGATCAGATGCAAGTCCAATTGTTGAATATACCGATAAGGTCGTTTATTTGGAAGATGGGGCAATTGCTGTAATGCGTCTTGGGGAAGAGCTCAAAATTGTAAATATCCTTAATCATAAAATGGATACTCCTGTACAGACTATAGATATAAATCTTGGACAGATTGAAAAAGGAGGATTTCCACATTTCATGCTTAAAGAGATTTTTGAGCAACCAGAATGCATAACTAATTGCATGAGAGGACGAGTAAATACTTCTGCTAACAATGTTACTCTAAGTGCTGTAATAGATTATAAAAAACAGCTTGTTAATGCAAAGAGATTTATTATTGTTGCATGTGGAACTTCGTGGCATGCAGGTCTAATTGGAAAACAGATACTAGAATCGCTTTGTAGAAAACCGGTAGATGTAGAATATGCGTCTGAATTTAGATATAGAAATCCAGTATTAACAAAAGATGATGTAGTTATAGCAATTTCTCAAAGTGGTGAAACTGCTGATACATTAGCTGCTGTAAACATGGCAAAAGAAAAAGGTGCTTTCATCTATGGTATATGTAATGCAATTGGCTCAAGCATACCTAGATCAACGGATACCGGATCTTATATACATGTAGGTCCTGAGATAGGCGTTGCTTCTACAAAAGCATTTACAGGTCAGGTCACTGTACTGACAATGCTCGCTTTAGCTTTAGCTAATGTAATGGGGACTATCGAAGAAAAAAAATATTTAGAGATTGTTAAAGAGTTAAGTCTTATTCCTGATAAGATGAAGGAAGTTCTTAATCTTAATGACAAAATAGAGAGTCTGAGTAGAGCATTCACGTATGCACATAATTTCCTTTATTTAGGAAGAGGATTTAGTTATCCTGTAGCCCTTGAGGGAGCCCTTAAGTTAAAAGAGATAAGTTATATACATGCTGAAGGCTATCCGGCAGCAGAGATGAAACATGGCCCAATCGCGTTAATTGATTCTGATATGCCTGTAGTAGTCGTAGCAACTCATAATGCTCTTTATGAAAAGGTTATAAGTAATATACAAGAAATAAAGGCACGTAATGCGCGGGTTATAGCCCTTGTAACAAAGGGCGACAAGACAATCAGTAAAATAGCAGATCAAGTAATAGAATTGCCTGCAACTATAGAGTGTCTTGAACCACTATTGTCAACTATCCCATTGCAACTACTAGCTTATCATATAGCAGTATGCAAGGGAAAAAATGTGGATCAACCTAGAAATTTGGCTAAATCAGTAACAGTAGAATAAGGTAAAAGAAAAAGATATAATTGATGGAACAACTGAAACATGAATGTGGAGTGGCAATGATAAGATTGCTAAAGCCACTTGATTATTACCAGCAAAAGTACGGAACGTGGATGTATGGGCTTAATAAACTCTATCTAATGATGGAGAAACAGCATAATCGCGGTCAGGAAGGTGCAGGTATGGCTTGCGTGAAATTAGAAACTCAGCCTGGTAATGAATATATGTTTCGTGAAAGGGCGATGGGGGCTAATGCGATTACCGAAATATTCGGTACAGTCCAACAAAATTTTGTGAACTTATCGCCTGATCAAATTGCGAATTCGGAATATGCAAAGCGCGAATTACCATTCGCCGGCGAACTTTATATGGGCCACCTCCGGTATTCAACAACCGGCAAGCGTGGCCTTCAATATGTCCACCCGTTTTTGCGTCGTAATAATTGGAGAGCAAAAAACCTAAGTCTTTGCGGAAACTTCAATATGACAAATATTGACGAGATATTCAAAAAGATAACAGCTCAGGGTCAGTGTCCTCGCATATACAGTGATTCATATATTATGCTTGAATTGATGGGGCATAGGTTGGATCGTGAAGTGGAACGCAATTTCGTCGAGGCTGAACGCCAAGGCTTAAAGGGTGAAGATATCACTAGATATATAGATGATAATGTCAAAATTAGCAATGTTTTGAAAACATCGATGCCTGATTTTGATGGTGGCTATGTAGTTTCAGGTATTACAGGAAGTGGCGAATTGTTTGCTATGCGTGATCCTTGGGGTATACGACCTGCATTTTGGTATCAAAATGATGAAATAGTTGTCATGGCAAGTGAGCGTCCTGTTCTTCAGACTACATTTGAATTGGAGTGCGAGGATGTGCAGGAATTGCAACCGGGTATGGCTCTGTTAGTTAAAAGGAATGGTGAATGTACTGTTGAGCGCATACTAGAACAGCGTGGTGATAAGGCATGTTCTTTCGAACGGATATATTTCAGTCGTGGTTCAGACCGTGATATATATCAAGAACGTAAAAAATTAGGTGAACAATTAGTTCCTAAGATTTTAAAAGCAATAGATTTTGATACAGATCATACAGTGTTTTCTTTTATACCTAATACAGCCGAAGTTGCTTTTTATGGCATGTTAAGTGGTTTTAAAAGATATATCAATGATCAGAAAATACATCAGATAGAGGCACTTGATCATAAACCTACCCATGAAGAGTTATTTCAGATAATGAATCAATATGTGCGTAGTGAAAAAGTGGCGATCAAAGATATAAAACTTAGAACGTTTATTACAGAGGGTAATTCTAGAAATGACCTTGCTGCGCATGTATATGATATTACATATGGATCTCTTGAAAAGAATATAGATAATTTGGTTGTCATTGATGATAGCATTGTACGCGGAACTACACTTAAAGAAAGTATTATAAAAATATTGGACCGTTTGCATCCTCATAAAATAGTAATAGTAAGTTCTTCACCTCAGATACGTTATCCAGACTATTATGGTATTGATATGAGTAGACTGGAAGAATTCATAGCTTTCCGTGCTTGTATTCAACTAATACACGACAAAGGCATGTATAATCTTATTGAAGATACGTATCATAAGTGTCTGTTGGAATTAGAAAAGCCTAAAAATAAAATGCGTAACTGCGTACAAGATTTGTATAAGCCTTTCTCTGTAGAAGAATTGAATGCAAAAATGGTACAAATGTTAAGGCCAAAAGGTGTTTCTACTCCTATAGAGTTGGTTTATCAATCTATAGAAGGCCTGCATACAGCTATACCAAACCAGAAAGGTGACTGGTACTTTACGGGTGATTATCCTACCGAAGGTGGTATGAAACTTGTAAATCAGGCATTTGTAAATTATATCGAAGAGGTATACAATAACGAACAAAAATTCTAAACTATACAAAAGAATAATGAAGAATGTAACATTAGTCTTGGAAGACGGAACAAAATTTCATGGAAAATCGTTTGGCTACGAGCAACCGGTAGCTGGTGAGGTTGTATTCAATACAGCAATGATGGGATATCCAGAGAGTCTCACAGACCCTTCTTATGCTGGACAATTAATGACACTTACTTATCCATTGGTAGGTAATTATGGCGTTCCTCCATTCACAGTGGAAGAAAACAAAATTGCAACATTTATGGAAAGCGACAAAATTTATGCATCTGCTATAATTGTTGCTGATTACAGTGAACAGTATAGCCATTGGAATGCTGTAGAGAGCCTTGCTGATTGGCTTAAACGTGAACATGTTCCTGGAATTACAGGAATAGATACACGTGAACTTACTAAAGTTTTGCGTGAGCATGGTGTAATGATGGGCAAGATTCTCTTTGATGATCAGCCTGATAATATTCCTGATGCAGATTATAATGGTGTTAACTTCGTTGACAAGGTAAGTTGCAAGAGCATCATCAAGTACAATGAAGGAGCAGGTAAAAAAGTTGTACTTGTAGATTGTGGAGTAAAGAATAATATTATAAGATGTCTTATCAATAGAGATGTTGAGGTGATAAGGGTTCCTTGGAATTATGATTATACAAATATGGAATTCGACGGATTGTTTCTTGCTAATGGTCCTGGCGATCCTGATCTGTGTGAGGATGCTGTTAATGTAATAAGAAAGCAAATGAGTATCAATACAAAACCAATATGCGGTATTTGTATGGGTAATCAACTGCTGGCAAAGGCAGGCGGCGCATCCATATTTAAACTAAAATACGGACATCGTTCACACAATCAACCAGTAAGAATGGTTGGTACGGATAAATGTTATATTACAAGTCAGAACCATGGATATGCTGTAGATGCATCTACATTAGGTAAAGATTGGGAAGAATTATTCGTAAATATGAATGACGGCTCAAATGAAGGTATACGTCATAAGACTAATCCTTGGTTTACTAGTCAATTCCATCCAGAAGCATGTTCGGGTCCGGTTGATACTGAATTTATGTTTGATAAGTTTGTAGAAGCTCTTCGTTAAATAGAAAAATAGGAAACATATGAAAGACGATAATATAAAGAAAGTATTGCTTCTCGGTTCAGGAGCCTTAAAAATAGGAGAAGCAGGTGAGTTTGACTATTCAGGTTCGCAGGCGCTTAAAGCTTTACGTGAGGAGGGCATTTATACAGTACTTATTAATCCAAATATTGCTACTGTACAAACTTCTGAAGGTGTTGCAGATCAGATTTATTTTCTTCCTGTTCAACCTTATTTTGTTGAACGAGTAATTGAAAAAGAACACCCTGATGGCATTTTGCTTGCATTTGGTGGTCAGACTGCTCTTAATTGTGGAGTTGAATTATTCAAGAGTGGAGTTCTTGAAAAATATAATGTTCGTGTTCTTGGTACCCCAGTACAAGCTATTATGGATACTGAAGACCGTGAACTCTTTGTTGATAAGTTGAAAGAGATAAATGTCAAAACAATAAAGAGCGAAGCTTGCGAAGACTTAGAACATTGCCGTAGGGCTGCAGCTGAATTAGGATATCCAGTTATCATTCGTGCTGCTTATGCACTAGGTGGTTTGGGTAGTGGATTTTGTGACAACGAAGATGAACTTAATAAGTTGGCAGAAAAGGCATTTGCTTTTTCTCCTCAAGTATTAGTTGAAAAGAGTCTTAAAGGCTGGAAAGAAATAGAATATGAAGTAGTACGTGACCGTTATGATAATTGTATTACAGTCTGCAATATGGAAAACTTTGACCCGCTTGGCATACATACGGGAGAGAGTATTGTTATTGCTCCTTCGCAGACTTTATCTAACAGTGAGTACCATAAACTGCGTGCTTTGTCTATAAAGATAATTCGTCATATAGGAATAGTAGGAGAGTGCAACGTACAATATGCCTTTGATCCCAAGAGTGAGGATTATAGGGTAATAGAGGTTAATGCTCGTCTAAGCCGTTCTTCTGCATTGGCTTCAAAAGCGACAGGATATCCTCTAGCTTTTGTAGCAGCAAAACTAGGAATGGGCTATGGACTGTTTGAACTTAAAAACTCTGTAACCAAAACTACAAGTGCATTTTTTGAACCAGCTCTTGATTATGTAGTATGTAAGATTCCTAGATGGGACTTAAGCAAATTTCATGGAGTTGACCGTGAATTAGGTTCTTCAATGAAATCTGTTGGTGAAGTTATGGCCATTGGGCGTAATTTTGAAGAGGCCATCCAGAAAGGACTAAGGATGATTGGTCAAGGCATGCACGGATATGTTGAAAACAAAGAACTTAATATAGAGAATATTGACGAATCATTGCAAGAGCCTACAGATAAACGAATCTTTGTTATATCAAAGGCAATGCATAAAGGCTATACGATTGACCAGATACACGACCTTACAAAGATTGATAAATGGTTTCTTCAGAAACTTAAGCATATTATTGATATTGACGAGAAACTACGTAAATGCACAAGCGTAAATGTACTGGATAAATATTTGTTACGCGAAGCTAAAGTTTATGGCTTTACCGATTTCCAGATAGCCAGAGCTGTAGGTCTTGAAGAGGAAATACATAATATGTATAAGGCAGGACTTGTGATACGTAATCTTCGTAAGAACTATGGTATTACTCCTGTAGTAAAGCAGATAGATACATTGGCTGCCGAATATCCTGCACAGACTAATTACCTTTATGTTACTTATGCAGGTGTTACGAGTGATGTAAAGTTTGAAAATGATAAACGCAGTATAGTCGTAATTGGTTCTGGCGCTTATCGTATTGGTAGTTCTGTAGAATTCGATTGGTGCGGTGTTCAGGCATTGAATACAATACGTAAGGAAGGTTACCGTAGTATAATGATAAACTACAATCCGGAGACGGTTTCTACCGATTATGATATGTGTGATCGCCTTTATTTTGATGAACTTACATTTGAACGTGTAATGGACATCATAGATTTGGAAAATCCACATGGAGTCATAATATCTACAGGAGGACAGATTCCTAATAACATGGCTATACGTCTTGATGATCAATGTGTGCCAATATTAGGAACATCTGCAAAAGATATTGACAATGCTGAAGACAGAGCGAAGTTCTCTTCTATGCTTACACGCAATGGAATAGATCAGCCTGAATGGAGTGCATTGACCAGTATGGATGATATAAACGTATTTATTGATAAGGTAGGTTTCCCTGTATTAGTACGTCCTTCGTATGTTCTTTCTGGTGCAGCAATGAACGTTTGTTCTAACGAAGAAGAACTTGAGAGATTCCTTAAATTGGCTGCTAATGTCAGTGAAGATCATCCTGTTGTAGTTAGTCGTTTCATTGAGCATGCAAAGGAAGTTGAGATGGATGCAGTGGCCAAAGATGGCGATATTATTGCATATGCTATTAGCGAGCATATTGAATTTGCCGGTGTACACTCAGGTGATGCAACAATACAGTTCCCTCCTCAAAAATTGTATTGCGAGACTATTAGAAGAATAAAACGTGTCAGTCGTCAAATAGCAAAGGAATTGCACATAAGTGGTCCTTTCAATATACAATATCTAGCGCGTGAAAATGATATAAAGGTAATTGAATGTAACTTACGTGCATCTCGTTCTTTTCCTTTCGTTAGTAAAGTACTAAAGATTAATCTTATTGAACTTGCTACTAAGGTAATGCTTGGAATTCCGGTTGATAAACCTAATAAAAACTTGTTCGATCTTGACTATGTAGGTATTAAGGCTAGTCAATTTTCATTCAACCGACTCCAAAAGGCCGATCCTGTACTTGGAGTTGATATGTCATCAACAGGTGAGGTTGGTTGCCTAGGTGATGATACTACACAGGCTCTATTAACTAGTATGCTGTCTGTTGGGCACAGAATACCTAAGAAGACAATCTTACTTTCAACGGGCTCTGCAAAACAAAAGGCTGAAATGCTTGATGCTGCTAAAATGCTTGTTGAACATGGATATAAAATATATGCTACAGGCGGTACATCTAAGTATCTTAAAGAAAATGGTATCGAAAATGAAATGGTTTACTGGCCAAGTGAACAATGGCATCCGCAAGCACTTGATATGTTACATGAACATAAAATAGATATGGTTGTTAACATACCAAAAGATCTGACAGCGAGTGAGTTGGATAACGGATATAAGATTCGTAGAGCTGCTGTAGATCTAAATGTACCATTGATAACAAATAGTAGATTAGCAAGTGCGTTTATTTATGCATTCTGTACTGTTAAACTTGAAGATGTGGATATCAAGTCATGGGCTGAATATAAATAAAGAATAACATAAAAACAAAATGGGGAGGTAATAAAAGCCTCCCCATTTTGTTTTTATATATTCTTATTTTCTTTAAGCTGTTCTACAAATACATCAATATTTTGTAATTCTTTAGGTATATCTATACTCTGAGGGCAGTGAGGTTTGCATTGTCCACAGCCAATACAATGGTCCGCCTGTCTTAATTTGGGCACACTTCTATCCATTCCTATAAGAAATTCCCTACGATACTTAATGTAATTAGGACTTCTAGTGTTTTGTGGCATGAGACCTTCATTCTGACATTTATTGTAATGCACAAAAATTCCGGGAATATCTACTCCATAAGGGCACGGCATACAGTATTTACAGTTGTTGCATGGTATTGTCTTGATATCCATCATCTTACAAGCTATATCCTCAAGGAATACTTTATCTGAATCTGTAAGTGGCTTGAGTGGACAATATGAAAGAAGATTATCCTTCAGGTGCTCCATATAAGTCATTCCACTTAATACCGTAAGTACGTCTTTGGGCGAAGCCGCATATCTGAAAGCCCATGAGGCAACAGAATGTTCCGGATCACGTTTTTTGATTTCATTAGCAAGTGGAACCGGTAAATTAGACAGTCGTCCACCCAAAAGTGGTTCCATAATTATTGCAGGAATACCATTTTTGTCAAGTTCATTATAAAGATATTCAGCATCGGTATTAATATCATTTATTTCCTTGGCGTGTTTCCAGTCTATATAATTAAGTTCTATTTGTGCAAAATCCCAATGATACTTATCGTTATTTGCTACTAACCAGTCAAAGACCTTGACATCTCCATGATAAGAGAATCCAAGGTTGCGTATTTTGCCTGTTTTACGTTTTTCAACAAGAAAATCTAGAATGCCATTATCTATATATCTCTTTTTGAAAGAATCCATACCATCCATACCTATTGCATGCAGTAGGTAATAGTCTATGTAATCTACTTGCAAGTATTTAAGCGAGTCATTGAACATTTCAATGGATTTTTCACGCGTCTGAGTAGAAGGGTCGAAATTAGATAGCTTTGTCGCGACATAATATTTATTCCGTGGATGCCTGTGAAGTGCTTTACCTGTAGCACTTTCGGAATTCCCCTGTGAATAAGCCGGAGAGGTATCAAAATAGTTTACCCCGTGGTCAATGGCATAATCTACAAGTTTATTCAGAGCTACCTGATCTACAGGAGCTGTACTTTCCAATGATTGGTCTGACCCTACTAGGGGAAGGCGCATCATACCAAATCCGAGTATTGATACTTTATCATTGGTATGTGGGTTTATGCGATATGTCATCTTTCCCTTAGGGGGTTCTACCTGTTCCTTATATAAATCAGCGTTTTTCTTAAGAGGATTTTTACATCCGGTCATTGCTGCAATAGCCCCGATAGAACCAGCACCAAATACTTTTAAAAATTTACGTCTATTTATTTTATTAGAATCTTTCATCTTATTGATAGTTTAAATTGTATGGTGTATTTCATGTCCCTCTACATAAATGGCTGAGAACGGACGAGCAGGGCATAGATTCTCGCATGCTCCACAGCCGATACAAATAGCCTCATTTACGGCAGGAACCATAATAGATTTTTCGTCATTAGGGTTTACCGGAACCATAGTTATGGCACCAGCCGGACAGTGGCGTGCGCAATTTCCACATGATTTATGGTCAGTTACTGGTATGCAATTTTTCTTTATCCATACAGCATGCCCCCTTTGTAAAGATGACTTGTAAGAGCGAGATATCGGTTTTATTGCTCCTGTAGGACAGACATGTGAACATCTAGTACACTCTATCCTGCAATATCCTCTCTCGTAAGACATTATGGGTTGCATAAGATGACTTAGGTCTGTAGAAGGTCTTAAAACTTCATTTGGACACTCTGAAACACAGAGTTGACAACCTGTACAATGTTTTGCCATGTTTTCTGCACTGATAGATCCGGGTGGCGTTAATGGAGTTTGTCGTTCAGGGGCAACTTTATTGACAATAACAGCCAAACCACCATCAACTTTCTTTTTGTTTTGTGCTAATGTTGCTGCAGTTGTTGCTATAGCAGCACTTAATAAGAACATTCGTTTTCCAGTATCTATAGACTCACCTGACTTATTTGATTCTCTTTCAGTATTTTCTCCTGTTTTATTGTGATTATAGTGAATTGCATCTTTATGGCATTTATCTATACAGTTTCCACATACTACACAACGACTGTAATCAATCTTGTAATTCTTAAAATCTATACAAGATGCTTTACATCCTTTGGTACAGAGTCCACATTTGACACATTTGTCTTTTTCAATATGTATTTTTAACCACGAGAAACGAGATAGTATACCAAGAAATGTACCAACAGGGCATATCGTGTTACAATAAGTTCTTCCGTTACGCCATGCAAGTACTATAAGGATAACAAGCGTAGATACTGCGATTATAAATGTAGGCATACTCTTAATCCAAACATCTACATTGTAGAATGCGTAACTATCATAATGCTGTGCTATCGCTGCAAGCATATTGTTTACTAATTCGTAGATAGGTTGAATAAGGTTACTGGCAATTCTTCCAAACGATCCATAAGGATCCAATAAGGCTACTAATGAACCGAGACCTGAAAAGAATGCTGCAATCATTATGATAAGCATCGTATAACGTAACCACGAAATAGCTTTTGAATAAGTGTATCGGTTTTTCTTTTTTATATTATGTATTTTCGCAATAGTATCCTGCAATATTCCTAATGGGCAAATTACTGAACAGTAAACACGCCCTAAAATCAATGTTAACAGGATTAATGCTACAATCACTACAGCGTTAACAGCTAAGATTGCTGGCATAAACTGAATTTTAGCCATCCAGCCCATCCAATGACGTATTGTACCTGTAAAGTCAAGAAACAACAGTGTCGTGAAAATGAAAAAGACTGTAGCAAGAGTTATTCTAACCTTTCGTATCATATCGTATTAAATTATTCTTTAATTTCTTTTGGTTTTGCAATTTTAACTATGAATATGCTGGCTTCATATAGTAACCAGATAGGTAGTGAGACGACAAACAATGTAAACGCATCAGTAGTAGGTGTTATTATAGCTGCTACAATTAATATTAACACAATAGCATGTCTCCTGTATTTTCTCATATATGAATCTGTAATAATCCCCATACGGGCCATTATCCAGCACATTACCGGCATTTCAAATATTACTCCCATTATCATATTCATCATAAGCAGTGTGTCTATGTATGACTGAATCGTAAGCATATTGGCAACATCTGAACTAATCTGATATGTTCCCAGAAACTTTAATGTAAGTGGAAAAATAAGGAAATAATTAAGTAACGTACCAATCATGAACATGATGTAAGCACTAGTTATCAGCCATAACGCATATCTTTTCTCGTTTGAATATAGCGCTGGTGAAACGAATCTGAATATCAGGTATAGTATGTAAGGCGATGCTAGTAGAACTCCAAAATAAATGGCTGTTCTTATGTGTATCATGAATTGCTCGGTTAGTCCTATGTTCATTAGGTGTATGCTGAATGCTTCCACCCCGAGCAGCCTATAAGTGATAAAGTTACTGTTTCTTGGTGCTAATACCACAGAAAACATTAAGTCCTTCATACAGAATGCTATTGCCGATAGCAATATCGTGAATAATACAGCCCTGATGATGCAACTTCTTAGTTCATCAAGATGATCCCAAAATGTAGCAAGATCTGCTTTCCCGTCCTTAACGCTCATTCTTTTTTGTTTCCATCATCGTTTTTGCTCTTGGTATCGTTTCCTTCTTCCTTTTTATCATTTTCTTCTTCTTTTTTATCGTTGTTGTTTTCAATACCATTCATACCATCTTTAAAACTCTTAATCCCCTTACCAAGACCTTTCATCAATTCAGGAATCTTCTTACCGCCGAACAACAGTAATATTATAAGAGCGATAACTAATATCTCTTGTGCACCTAATCCGAACATATCAATATGATTTAAATTATTATTATAGCAGCAAAATTATAAAAAAAGACTTAAAGTACAAAATATAAATCATATTTTCTTTTTAATTATGCATGATGCCATTAAAATAATAAAAGATGAAGCTTGTCTTTTTTATAATAAGGTGTATAGATAAGAGAAAAAAGTTTTTTTAAATCTTATGAAAAAAAGTCTCATAATATTTTGGGAATTAAAAAAATATTAATACCTTTGCAACCGCAAAACAGAATAGATACTATCAGGTGCGTTAGTTCAGTTGGTTAGAATGCCTGCCTGTCACGCAGGAGGTCACGAGTTCGAGTCTCGTACGCACCGCAAAAACCTAAAGATTAGTCTTTAGGTTTTTGTGTTTCTATATGTTTCAACCAATAATTTCTTATGAAAAACAATGCCACTATGCCACTATCTATATAAATGATTGTGTATCAAATATTTATAATTATATAATATTATAAAAGCCTTCACCAAATGCCACTCTAATGCCACTGTCTATATGTGCATATTAAGTAAAGCTATGCTTTTGTATTGTTGGAGTATAGCTTTGACATGGTAATAACATAGCTATTGCAGTATTGGAGCATAGCTATTGTAGTGTTGGAGTATAGTTATTACATTTCATGGCATAACTATTGACTTTATTCATAGTAGGTTTGCAGATATATAGTTTATGATATGTGCTTGTAGTACAAATGATTTTCTATTATATATAAATGAAAGTTTCGATAGAATTTGAATGCAAATACCTGTATATAAATCATCAACAAGTTACAATAAAGTTGTAATATAATAGTAACTAAATACCAAATAAGTGGTACTTAAGTGGTATTTAGTGGTATTGTGTTAACTCTGAAAAGTCGATAAACAAAAGGGTAGTGGTAAAGTGACGTTTATTTTATAATTTTCCTTTTGTACTAGGCAGTTCAAAGTGGTAAATATCTCTTCGTACAGCCATTTTAAGAGAACGCGCAAGAGCCTTGAATATTCCTTCAATTTTATGATGTTCGTTAGCTCCCTCTGCTTTAATATTTAGATTCATTTTAGCAGAATCACTTAGACTCTTAAAGAAGTGAATGAACATTTCTGTAGGCATTTCTCCTATTTTTTCTCTTTTGAATTCAGCGTCCCAAACTAACCATGGCCGTCCACCGAAATCAATAGCAACCTGACATAGACAATCATCCATAGGCAGACAATAGCCATACCTTTCTATTCCACGTTTATCACCAAGTGCCTGCAGAATGCATTCACCAAGTGCTATGGCCGTATCTTCTATCGTATGGTGCTCGTCGACATATAAGTCTCCTTTAGTCTGAATGGTCAAGTCCATCATGCCATGTTTGCCAATTTGTTCGAGCATATGATCAAAGAAACCTAGACCAGTTGATATATTGCATTTACCAGTACCGTCAAGATTTATTTTTATATAAATATCAGTCTCTTTTGTGGTGCGCTTTACTTCTGCTATACGCTCACCGGCAAAAAGTATCTCTGCTATTTTGTCCCAAGTCATACCATCTTTGCCTAGTATAAGTGATTTACATCCTATATTATCAGCAAATTTTCTATCAGTATCTCGGTCGCCTATTACATAACTACTAGACAAGTCATATTCTGGGTTGTTGATGTATTTTTCTACTAATCCTGTATTAGGTTTACGAGTAGGGGCGTTATCGTTTGGAAAATGTCTGTCAATAAGAATCTCGTCAAAGGTAATGCCTTCTCCATCAAGGGTTTGAATTATAAAGTTTTGTACAGGCCAAAAAGTGTTTTCTGGAAAAGAGTTCGTACCTAGACCATCTTGATTTGATACCATTATGAATTCAAAATCTAATTTACTATGTATAAAACCTAGATTTTTGAACATGCCTTTAGTAAACTTGAGTTTATCAAATGAGTCTATTTGCTCATCTGCAGGTTCTTGGATAAGAGTACCGTCTCTGTCTATAAATAAAACCCTTTTCTTTTTCATTTTATTGTTCTATATTGTTTTCAAAATCTACCTTCTCTATTTTCTGTGTTTCTATTGAACCATACATATAGTATATTGGGAATAAAAATGCAATTCCTGCATACTGAGCCATAAATGTTATTATAGATGAAACAATAAAGACAAGTATGCCAAAGTAGTTAGGGAGTCCGCTTGGATCACCTTCAAGTACTCCATTTTGTGATATGATATTTGCCTGGTGAATAACAAGTTCAGGCATATTAATAATAAGTACTGCTATTGCTGTAATGAGCCATGAAAGAAAGATTACCGCAAATGAAAAGCCCCAATGGCTTATTCCATCTTTATATCCTTTAGTAATAACCGACCAAGAATGTGATTTGTCTTCTATCATGTATTTTACCATAAGGAAAACGAATGGTAAATAAAAGATTAAGAACAGTATAAAGGATAATATTGATAATATTAAATATTTGTGCATTGCAGGATCTGAAAATTGCAATGGTATCATTCTTATTGCAAAAAAACAGGTAGCGATGACAATAGGTGTATACAATAATATTGTCCAAACAAATAATTTGGAGCTCCTGATACTGAAATGGACGATACCTTTATATGCACCCTTTAGTGAGCAACGTGAATATGTACCCGTCTGTTTGTGCTGTTGGAACAGATAGAATATAATTCCAAACAGAATAAAAGATGATACGATTTCTAGTAATACTAAAATCGTATAAATTACAATCATGTGTACAGGTTCTATATGCCTAATCGTGGCGATTAAGGAAAAACCAGATGCCTCGATGGCAGATTTTAATAAAGATACAATTAATACTAAAATCCATGTAGAACTGAATAACTTACGGAAATTATCAGTAAACAGATTGTATCCAGCTTTGACGCATGCACTATAGCTGCGGCTCTTATACAATAGACAATTATCTTCTTTTTTCATTTATTTCCTAATATTTTATTCTAATACCGTGCAAAGATAGTAATTTTATTATTATCTTTGCATTAAAGAAATTAAAAATAAGGTATGAAAATTATAAAATGGGGCTTTATCGGTTGTGGTGAGGTTACAGAGAAGAAGAGTGGCCCCGCATTCAATGAGGTTGAAGGTTCTACCGTTGTTGCTGTTACGAGTCGAAATGAGAATAAGGTACGCTCATACGCAGTAAAACATGGTATTAAGAAATGGTATACAGATCCTCTCGAACTTATTGATGACCCTGAAGTAAATGCGATATATATAGCGACTCCTCCATCTAGTCATGCAACGTTTGCTATTATGGCGATGAAGGCCGGTAAACCTGTATATGTGGAAAAACCACTGGCGGCAAGTTATGAAGATTGTGCGCGTATAAATCAGGTTTCGGAAAAGACCGGAGTACCATGTTTCGTGGCTTATTATCGTAGGTATCTTCCATATTTTGAGCGCGTAAAGAAAATTATAAACGACGAATTAATCGGCAAAGTACAGAATGTTCAGATTAGATTTGCCTGTCCTCCGAGAGATCTTGATTATAATTCTTCAAAAAGTCTGCCTTGGAGGTTGCAGCCAGATATAGCTGGAGGTGGATATTTTTACGACCTAGCCCCACATCAGTTGGACTTGATTCAGGATCTATTCGGCGTAATTACACAGGCTGACGGTATATGCGCTAATCGTGGCGGACTTTATACTACTGAAGACAGTGTAAGTGCGTGTTTCCGTTTTGAGAGTGGACTTCCAGGCAGTGCATCGTGGTGCTTTGTAGGTCATGAGAGTGCTAAGGAAGACAGAATAGAAGTGATTGGAGACAAAGGAATGTTAAGCTTTTCGGTATATAACTATGATCCTATACAGCTTATAACAACTGATGGTTCTACAAATATAGTTGTTCCAAATCCTTCTTATGTACAGTTGCCTATTATTAAATCGGTAATAGAGGATTTGCAGGGTATTGGTGTCTGTGCATGCACAAGCATATCGGCAACGCCTGTTAACTGGGTTATGGATAGAATTTTAGGAAAGTTCTAGATGTTTATCAGGCGCATATATATATTAGTTCTATTTTGTTTTCTGTCAATATATGTATTGGCAGGAAGTGATTCTATATGTGTAAAGACTAAAAAGCATGTTGGCATATATAATACTGTTTACAATATAGTGAAAGCCTTCAATGATGTAGATACAAATTACATAGAGCCTCAAAAATATAACTATACAGTTATGATGCAGAATACATTTACTTATGAGATGTATAAACTGCAGGGCAAGTCGGGGCAGTACTTTAGATTTGCTCCAAAACCAGCCATAAAACTTGGACCATATTTAGGATGGAGATGGATCTTTCTCGGATATCAGGTCGATATGGGTAGAGTTGGTTCAACCGGAATGAAGAATACCAAAACAGAGTTTAACTTAAGTCTTTATAGTTCGCTTATTGGTGTTGACATTTTCTTTCGAAATACAGGTAGTTCATATAGAATACAAAATTCATATTTGGGTAGAGGCATTGATACATCTGCCCTTGATGGAGTTAGTTTTAGTGGTATTAACGTAGGAATTAAAGGCTTCAATTTATACTATATTTTTAATCATTATAAATTTTCTTACCCTGCAGCTTTCAGTCAGAGTACTAGGCAGAAGAAAAGTTGTGGATCTGCACTTCTTGGTATAGGATATACTCAACATTCTTTATCGCTTGACTATGTGTCATTGCAGAATATTGTAAAAGATTATACAAAACAACCGGAAATAAAATTGGATAGTGGATTAATGTTTGAGAAGGTAAAATATACCGACCTTTCTGTTTCTGGTGGTTACGCATATAATCTTGTCCTGTCTAAAAATTTCTTATTGGCAGCTTCGCTTTCACTGGCTTTGGGTTATAAAAATTCTATAGGAAATGTGGAGCAATCAGATGCAAGGTCATCTAAAATATTTAATTTTCGTAACTTTAATCTTGATGGTGTAGGGCGTTTTGGATTTATATGGAATAACTCTAAATACTATTTTGGAGGTAGTTGTATACTACATAGCTATAATTATAATAAAGAGAGATTTTCTACAAATAATGTTTTTGGCTCAATGAACATTTACATTGGGTATAATTTCGGTAAACGATAATAATTAATTACTTTTGTACTTGATATGAAAAAGATAGTTTTAGTTTTATTTATGTTAGTAGTATGTGGTTTCGTTTCGGCAGACGACTACTCATGTTCTTCACATGATTCAGCATTAGTGGTTAAACTCCTTAAAAAGGCAAAAAATCAACCTTCTAATACGAACTATATGATTTTTTTTGCAAGACAATTGATTGGAATTCCTTATGTGGCTCATACGTTGGATATCTCAAAAAGAGAAAGGCTCATTATAAATCTTCATCAATTAGACTGTTACACATATGTAGAGGCAGTTTCTGCTTTTTCAATTTGTGCTAAAAATCATAAATATGATTTTCAGAGTTATGTTAATACTGTTAAAAAGTTAAGATATAGAGGTGGAAAAATAGAGGATTATTCATCAAGGCTTCATTATTTTACCGATTGGATTATAGATAATACACTTAAGGGAGAGGTTCATGAGATACAGTCTCCAGATCCACCATTTATGGCTACACAGATAATTAATGTCGGATTTATGAGTGATAACTATCAAAAATACTCAATGCTTAAAGCAAATCCAAGGTTAGTACCCAAAATTAAAATTGTGGAGCATTCTCTTAATGGTCGTAGATATAAGTATATACCTAAATATATGGTGCGTAATAATATTATTATGCGCAAGGCTGTAAAGGATGGTGACATTATAGCTATAATAACAAATAAGAAAGGACTAGATACTTCTCATGTTGGTATCGCTGTATGGCATAATGATGGATTACATCTCCTCAATGCGTCTCAATTGCATCATAGAGTTGTAGAGGAAAATATGACTTTTGCCAATTATTTATCTCAACATCCTGTTCAAACAGGTATTCGTGTAATAAGACTTGTAAAATAATGAATGATAATATTATACTTGATTCGCTTAACGATAGTCAACGTGAGGCTGTCTTATACTGTGATGGACCATCGTTAGTTATAGCTGGAGCTGGTTCGGGAAAGACACGTGTGCTTACATATAAAATTGCATATTTGTTGCAGAACGGAATGAAACCATGGAATATTCTTGCTCTCACATTCACAAATAAGGCTGCGCGTGAAATGAAATCTCGTATAGGTAAGCTTGTTGGCGAGCATTTAGCAGCTCAGTTGAATATGGGTACTTTTCATTCTGTATTTTCTAGGATATTGAGAGTTGAAGCATTTCATTTAGGATATAATTCTAATTTTACAATATATGATGATTCTGATTCGCGTTCGTTGGTAAAGGCTATAGTAAAAGAGATGCAGTTGGATGATAAGGTATACAAGCCGGCAACGATATCAGGTCGGATAAGCATGGCTAAGAATCATCTTATACTTGCAGGTGATTATCCAAATCATAAGGAACTTGTTGATCGTGATAAAACGACAAGAACTCCTGAGATGGAAAAGATCTATATGACTTATTGTGAAAGATGTCGTAAGGCTAATGCGATGGATTTTGATGATTTGTTGGTTAATACATGGCTTTTGTTTTTGAATCATTCTGATGTACTTTCAAAATATGTCAATAAATTTAATTTTGTACTTGTTGATGAGTATCAAGATACAAACTTTGTACAGCAGTCTATTGTTCTTCAACTTACTAAAGAGCGTCAACAGGTATGTGTAGTTGGAGATGATGCGCAGAGTATATATAGTTTTCGTGGAGCAAATATAGATAATATATTGAATTTTAATGGGATGTATAAAAATCCCAAACTGTTTAAGTTGGAACAGAATTATCGTTCTACTCAGCTTATTGTACAAGCAGCTAATAGTCTGATTAAGCATAATACTCGTCAGATACCAAAGGATGTTTTTAGCGAAAATAATGAAGGCGAGAAACTCATACTGAAACCTGCATATAGTGATAAAGAAGAAGCTCTTATTGTATGTAATGATATTCAGCGTCTACACCGTATTGAAAAATTAGAATATAATGATTTTGCAATACTTTATCGAACAAACTCTCAAAGTCGTAGTTTTGAAGAGGCTATGCGTAAGATGAATATACCATATAGAATATATGGCGGATTGAGTTTTTATCAGCGCAAGGAAATAAAAGATATCATTGCATATTTCAGACTTGTAGCAAATCCTGATGACGAGGAAGCTTTTAGGAGGATAATAAATTATCCTACAAGAGGAATAGGCAATACAACTGTATTAAAGATAATTGAAAGTGCCGCACATAATGCAGTCAGTCTATGGCAGGTAATATCAAATCCTGTAATATTTGCTCTTGGAGTAAATAAAGGTACCGCTACCAAAATTTCCGGATTTAAAGATTTGATACAAAGTTTTATAGACGATGCGAGTAATAAAGATGCTTATACTCTAGGAACTGAAATTATAAAGTTATCGGGCATCAGCAATGATATATACTCAAATTCTGACCAGGAAGGTCTTTCAAGACAGCAGAACTTACAAGAATTTTTAAGTGGAATGCAAGATTTTGTTGAGAGTAGGAGAGAAGAGGGTCAAGGCGATAATGTCCTTCTATCTGATTTCCTCCAAGAAGTGTCTTTACTTACTGATCTTGATAGTGATAAAGATGTAGATGCTAAGCGTGTTACTCTTATGACGATACATAGTGCTAAAGGATTGGAATTTCCTACTGTATTTGTAGTTGGATTAGAAGAAAATATCTTTCCAAGTCCGATGAGCAGCAACAGTGCTCGTGAATTGGAGGAAGAAAGAAGACTCTTATATGTAGCTATTACCAGAGCAGAAAAACATTGTATCTTAACTTGTGCACAGAATCGTTTTAGATATGGTACAATGGAATATGATACACCTTCTAGATTTATTAGAGATATAGATCCTAATTATTTAAAAATTGATTCTGAAATATCATTTGGAAAATATTCAGATATGCCTAGTTATGGTGGAATGGGTGGCGGTTTTGGTAGCGATAGGAGTTATGGTAATCCTAAAAATCAAAATCCCCATCCGGTGGCTCACCAGTTCATTGCAGATGATAAAATCAAAATTACTAGTATACCTAAAAGAGAAAATCCTAAAGAAATATTTTCTGATAGTTTTAAGGAAAAACTGCGCAATGCCGGATATAAACCGGTAAATAGAAATAGTGCTAATCGTGAATCTGTTTTGGCTGCAAAGGCATCTTCTAGTCTGGATTTTGAAAATAATCCTTCTCGTTTAGGAAATGAATTAGTTGAGGGTAACTTAATTGAACATCAGCGTTTTGGAGTTGGTAAAGTACTTAAAATTGAAGGAGCCGGAGAAAATGCCAAGGCTACAGTGGAATTTAAAAATTCTGGTACCAAACAATTACTACTTAAATTTGCAAAGTTTAATATCTTAGAATAATCTAAAAATAAAAAGACGCTGGTAATCTACCAGCGTCTTTTGCTTTATAAAGTTTCATCTTCAGGCTTCTCTATATTTCTATTGATATCCACCTTTTTATGAACATGTTTTTTATTTTTAAGCCATAGCTCTTTTTTCTTCTCGTATTCAGCCATTTGCTTTTCAAGAAAATTATCTGCCATTATTTGATATTGGTAAATTTACTATATACAACGCTGATAGTCAAATTTGTATTTCCTCCTATAAGTTTTGTGCTGCTTAAAGACATATCGTGTACAACTTTTGTAAGTACAGATGATGAATTTGTGGTATTGTATGTTGTTGCAACGGGTACAAGAAGAACTTTATTCCAATTAGGATGTTTCTTTTCCCATTCAGGGTCTGTTGCCATTCCTTTTACCATAGCATCTTCCATACGCGAAACTAATCCAGAGAAATTATTAAATGTATACGTATTGGTAGATGATGAATATGATGCTAAAAACGAATTCTTATAATTTGCAATCTTTTCCTTTTCGAAAAAATTATAAAGACTGTCTTTCTCTATCATAAGCAATGTTGATGGTACGTCCAGATTGTATGAATCTTGAGAACTATTGTTAATACGGGTAAGAACTATTTTAGCACTGTTTATAGTGTCATTCTTATGATTAAGATATATGTCATTGACAGGAATTTCCATCTCTGTAAAAATTCCAGATGGCGTCTTGATATAAGTACCTGTATTGTCCTCAGCTAGTTTACTAATGCTTTTTGTGTCATTAATAATATTTGTTGTATGTAAAACCTCTTCTGTACCAGCAAAAGTAGAGACGCCTTTTATCGTAGAATCATTTTTGTATCTGAAATATACGTTTAACTCGGACACGTATATATATGCCATATTACCTAATCCGCTTTTGAGTTTGAAGTAAAATCCTGGACATACATTGTGAATGAAGTTATATGAATTTTTATAGTTTTTCTTCGAACTGTCATTAAAGTATTTACGCATTAGGTATGTACCGTAATTGTTATATTTTACCCCATCTTTATCAACATACTCTGAATTAAGCATTATTCGTATGTTTTTAGAGTAAGAAGAAGAATTACGCGTGTCAACATCCTCATTCAAGTCAACAATCGTGAATGACTTGTCTTTCTGTATTCCACCTTGCGAAGTACTTCTGATATAGCCATGGTCCTCTATTGAATAATTTGAATAATAGTTTGTTCCTTCTTCGACAGGTTTTCCAAGTTCATATGCAGTGATTTTCATCAAGTTTAGAGAATCACCATAATACTTGTTAATGAATAAACGTATTTCACAAGAATCGGCAACAATTTCTCCATTTATTTTACTAACCATAGAATCTTTTGGTGGAAATTCATAATTTTCCAAAGTTCCAAATTGAGACATAAAATTTGCCGTAATATAAGAGCCTGTTTCAGGGTCCTTAATTTTTCCTAAGTAACCTGTTGTAGTCCGTGCTAATACGGAATCTGCAATTACAGAACACGTTTTTACAGGAAATGTAGCAGTAGAAATATTTAAACTGTCAGAACTAGGTGTTATTGAAGCTCCTAATTCAAGAGTATTATCATCACAAGCAGTAATCGTAAATGCTAATGTAATTAAGCTTATTACTGTTAATAGTTTTGCTTTCATTTAAGTTGTATATTTCTTAATGAACTAAATTATTCTTTATCTCCTATTATTTGATCAAAGAAGTTCTTATAGACTTCTGTGTTTTCTTCAGCTTGAAACTTTAACACAGGTGTATTGTTGGCATTGGCATAATCAATAAGAGCAGGGTTTGCATCTGATACAGCCTCAATTATTCCGTCAGAATAATCAATTGCCAATTTTCCTAATTCTAAAAAATCAAACTTTTTATTGTATTTATCCAACAGCTCTGACTTAGCATCTCTGAAGTCTACACACTGCTTGAAGTTATCACCTAAATCTCCTTTTAGTGAATTCGTAAATATGGAAGAAACAACTTTGGCATTTGCGAAAGAAGGTTCATCATGATAAGCTGTCTTTACATAAAGAGGAATCACTGCGGCCATCCATCCCTGACAATGAATAATATCTGGTGTCCAACGTAACTTCTTTACTGTTTCAAGAACTCCTCTTGCAAAGAATATAGCGCGTTCACCATTATCAGGATATTCTTCTCCTGATTCGTCGTGTGCCATTTGGCGCTTTGTAAAATAATCATCATTATCTATAAAATACACCTGAATGCGTGTTGATGGAATTGAAGCGACCTTAATAATTAAAGGATGATCAGTATCATCAATTATTAGATTCATTCCTGAAAGTCGGATAACCTCATGCAATTGTCCGCGTCTTTCATTTATATTACCCCACTTAGGCATAAAAGTTCGCACTTCCATACCATAATCTTGCATGGCTTGTGGCAAGTCTTTTCCTTTAAGAGCCATTTCGCTGTCAGGAACATATGGAGCAATCTCCTGATTGATGAATAATATTTTTCTAGCCTTCATTTCTTATGCTTTATAATTAATGCAAAGTTACGAAAAATAATTCAAAAAGCTTCATAAATTCTAGTATTTTAGGAAAAAGCCAACTTTAATTGGCATATTTTTACCATATTACTTCCATATTTGCTAAAAATGTTGTTATTTTGCAGTTCAAATTGAAAACGTATAAAACGTTTAGGTAAAATGAAAGTATTTCATAAAATTTCAGATCTTCAGAACGAGTTGTTTTTAGCTCGTAAAGAGGGTAAAAAAGTTGGCCTTGTGCCAACAATGGGTGCTCTACATGCTGGACATGCATCACTTGTAAATCATAGTGTGGCAGATAATGATATAACAGTCGTTTCTGTTTTTGTAAATCCCACTCAGTTTAATGATAAAAATGATTTGAACAGTTATCCGCGTGACTTGGATGCTGATTGCAAACTGATTGAGGAATGTGGAGCAGATTTTGTATTTGCACCTTCTGTTGAAGAAATGTATCCAACACCAGATAATCGACATTTTGATTTCCCTCCTGTTACTTCTGTAATGGAGGGAGCTCATCGTTCAGGTCATTTTAATGGAGTCTGTCAAGTTGTTAGTCGTCTTTTCTATATAGTACGTCCCGAACGTGCTTATTTTGGGGAGAAAGACTGGCAGCAGATAGCTGTTATTAAATGTCTTGTCAAGTATCTTGGCATTTCTGTACAGATAGTGGAATGCCCAATCGTTCGTGATGAAGACGGATTGGCCCGTAGTTCGCGTAATGCATTGCTATCTTCGGACGAGCGTGTAATAGCGCCTAATATATTTAAATCTCTCAAAAGCAGTACAGATTATGCCAAAAAACATACCGTTGAGCAAACTCATGATAAAGTAATAAAAGATATAAATGCGATAGATGGACTTGAAGTGGAGTATTTCTCAATTGTTGATGGCAATACTTTACAGGATGTATCTTCATGGGATGATTCACAATATATAGTTGGTTGTATAACTGTATATTGCGGTAAAAAACCTGTACGTCTTATTGACCACATTAAATATAAATAAATTAAATAGGTATTAGGTGATGATGATTGAAATTTTAAAATCAAAACTACATTGTGTTACTGTTACTGAGTCAAACATCAACTATATGGGCAGTATAACTATTGATGAAGATCTAATGGATGCTGCTGGTATGATATCAGGTGAAAAAGTTCAGATTGTAGATAATAACAATGGAGAGAGATTTGAAACTTATATTATAAAAGGCGAAAGGGGTTCGGGATGTATATGTCTTAATGGTGCAGCAGCACGTAAAGTTCTGGTTGGTGATACTGTTATTATTATTTCCTATTGCCTAATGGATTTCGAAGAAGCAAAGAAATTCAAGCCAACAGTAGTATTTCCTGAAAACAATAGGGTTGTAAAATAATTTTTTAATATAAAAACTAAAAAATCCCGATTGAAGAATATTCTCAATCGGGATTTTATTATATAAGTTATTGTTATTCAACAATTACAAGAGGAGTGTCTTCCATTACACTTTCGCCAGGTTGCACTAGTATAGCTGTAACTTTCCCATCTTTCTCTGCATCTAGATTGTTAGCCATTTTCATAGCTTCCAATACTACAACAGTATCACCTGATTTTACAGTATCTCCAACTGCAACTTTTATTTCAGTTACAACTCCAGGTAGCGGAGCTTTGATAGCGTTAGCTGTATTTATTTTGCTCGCTGAATTCTGTGATGCAGCAGGGGCAGCGGCAACAGGTTTTGCAACAGGACGTACAACAACCTTTTTCTTTTCAGGTTCTTGTTGCTTCTCCATTTCTACTTTGTAGTCTTCGCCGTTAACCTTAACGTTAGCAATATTTTCTTCAATATCACCAATAGTAACTTCGTACTTTTTACCGTTAATTGTATACTTATATTCTTTCATTGTTTCAAATTCAAATTTTTGATTTTCAATTTTTTACGGATGAAGTGTCATCATCATTAGACGTTCATTCCATTGAGTATTGCGTGGCACAATTGTAATCTTTCCTGATTCTTCATCGTGTACGTTGTTACCCATAAATTCATGTATAGCCAACGAAATGGCTGCATATACATTTTTATCTTCCTTTGCCATTATATTTTTCTTTATATTAATTTATATTAGAGTTGGAAATAATTAATATTATTCCCAACTCCTTATGAAAAATCAATTACATAGGAATGTTCCCATGCTTCTTTGCTGGCAGAGTCTGGCGCTTTGTCGCTAGCTGAGCTAGTCCACGACATATACGGAAACGAGTGTTTCTAGGCTCAATTACATCATCAATGTAACCGTATTTGGCTGCTTGATAAGGATTGGCGAACATTTCAGTATATTCATCTTCCTTGTCTGCTAGGAATGCCTTAGGATCTTCTGCTGCTTTTGCTTCTTTGCCACAAAGAACAGCAACAGCACCTGAAGCACCCATAACTGCGATTTCTGCTGATGGCCAAGCAAAGTTGAGGTCGTTACGTAATTGTTTACATCCCATAACAATATGGCTGCCACCATAACTTTTACGTAATGTTATAGTGATCTTAGGAACTGTGGCTTCACCGTAGGCATAAAGCAACTGTGCTCCGTGCAGGATAACCGCATTATATTCTTGACCTGTACCAGGTAAGAATCCGGGAACGTCAACAAGAGAAACAATAGGAATATTAAATGCATCACAGAAGCGAACGAAACGAGCACCTTTGCGGCTTGCATTTACATCTAATACACCAGCGTAAGAAGAAGGTTGGTTAGCTACAATACCAACACTTTGTCCATTAAAACGAGCAAATCCTACAATAATGTTTTTAGCAAATTTAGGTTGAACTTCAAAAAATTCTCCATTATCAGTGATGGCGCTGATAACTTTGTACATATCATAAGCTTCATTAGGGTTATCAGGCAAAATCTCGTTTAAGAGATCTTCTTTACGATCGATAGGATCTGTGCATTCTTTGCGAGGCGCTTCTTCCATATTGTTGCTAGGTATGTAGCCGATAAGGGTTTTTATCATATGCATTGCCTCTTCTTCTGTAGATGCGGTGAAATGGGTTACACCACTCTTTGTTGAGTGAACAGATGCACCACCAAGGTGTTCCTGATCTATGTCTTCTCCGGTTACGGTCTTGACAACCTTAGGACCTGTAAGGAACATATATGATGTGTTTTCCATCATAAGTGTAAAGTCAGTTAATGCCGGAGAATATACAGCACCGCCTGCACATGGGCCAAAAATACCAGAAATTTGTGGTATAACGCCAGATGCAAGAATATTGCGTTCAAAAATTTCGCCAAAGCCGGCAAGAGCGCATATTCCTTCTTGAATACGTGCACCACCTGAATCATTGATACCAATAACAGGAGCGCCCATCTTCATTGCCATATCCATTACTTTGCATATTTTTTGTGCCATTGTCTCAGAAAGCGAACCTCCATTGACGGTGAAATCTTGTGCAAAAATGTAAACAAGACGGCCATCAATAGTACCTGAACCAGCTACCACACCGTCACCCAAGAACTGTTTTTTCTCCATACCGAAGTTTGTACAACGATGAAGTTTAAACATATCATACTCTTCGAAACTTCCTTCGTCAAGTAACATATCTATACGTTCACGCGCAGTGTATTTGCCACGAGCATGTTGTTTTTCAATAGCTTTTTCTCCACCTCCAATACGAGCTTGTTCGCGTTTGGCAATAAGCTCTTTGATTTTTTCTAATTGTTTACTCATTTTATTTGTATATATGAATATTTATAATTATACACTAAATTAGTGCTCACATAATTCTGTGAGTATTCCTTCTGTTGATTTAGGATGTAAAAATGCAATATTAAGATTCTCTGCTCCTTTTCTTGGAGCTTTATCTATTAGACGAAGTCCTTTTTCGTCACATTCGGCTAATGCGTTGGCAACACCGTCTTCTATACAGAATGCTACATGATGTACACCGTGGTTACCTTTATCCAACCATTTCTGAATAGTGCTCTCTGGTGATGTTGGCTCTAATAGCTCCAACTTAACCTCTCCACATTTTAAGAATGCAGTTTTTACCTTTTGATCTGCTACCTCTTCAATGTTATAGCACTTTAGGCCTAATACATTTTCAAAATACGGTAGGGCTTCTTCAATACTTTGTACTGCAATGCCCAAATGTTCAATGTGTGAAATTTTCATATTTTTTTTATTGATTTTTATGAGTATCTTTTAATCCAAATTTTATGCAAAGGTACTTTAATTCTAGCTAATAACAAAATAAAAATGCAAGTTTTTAGACAAAGCAACAAACCTTAAACTTTACATTAAAATTCAAATTGCAATTTGGCATTAATTTGCCTTCCTGTTAGATAGTTTGGTACAGCGTATTGTTTGCTTGTTACGTCAGTTATCCAATAATATGAACTTACATTATTTATGTCTAATAGATTTAGACAGTCTACTCCTAACCAAATATTACGGAAGATAGACTTTTTATCTTTATTTTCGTTGTTTACTAGTCTGTAGCTCATGCCTATGTCAGCTCTTTTATATGCAGGTGCCCTAAAATTGTTGTCTTCAAGTCCTTTATGTGGCGCACCGAATGGCAGCCCGTCTGCGTAAGACATTTTCAATGACATTTTCCATCTTATTGTACCAGGAAAGTAGTCTGTAAAGTAAAAGTTAAATGCATATCTTTGATCTGTAGGTAATGGTATACTTTTACCGTTTATTTTCTCTTTTGTATTCATGAGAGAAAAACTAATCCACGAATCTGTTTCTGGAACAAACTCTCCGTATAATTTTAAATCAAACCCCATAGCATGACCAGAACTTTGGTTATTGCCATAGTATACTATTCTCATGTTATCTACATTGTATGGTATTAGGTTTGACAATGCTTTATAGTAAGTTTCTGCAGTGAATTTATAGGCTCGGTCATTAATCTTAAATCTGTAATCTAAACCGATTACAAAATGTATTGATCTCTGGCTCTTTATCTTACTGTTTAGGGTAGCTACTGTTATTCCATTAGTAGTTGTAGTATCTCTAATTTCTTTGAAAAATGGTGACTGGTAGTAAAGTCCTGTTGCAAATCTTAAAGTTAGGTTTTCATATTTTTCAGGTATTATTGTTAGTGAAAGTCGCGGACTAAATAGACTTTCACTATTATAACTCCATCTACTGTATCTAACTCCATAATTTAGAGAATAAAATGTTCCTCCGAATGATTTGAATTTATAAGTGTCCTGAATAAAGGCTTCAACTCTAGAAGAATTCAAATAATTTAGGCATTTCAGTGAATAAGTCATTTGCAGATTAGAGCCTGTATGAGGTATTGAATATCCACTTGAATCTCTCATTTCATATTCGTTACTATTTTCTTTTACATGCTCAATCTTGTAAGTCAATCCTGATATAATATGATGGGCTTTTGATATGTGGTCTAAAATTATTTTGAAACTTTCAACGTTTGTCTTGATATAATTTCTGGCATGCTCCATGTATGTCCCGATACCGAGATTTTCTGTGGCTTCGGACTCTGTAAGCCAGTATTGACTTTGAATGTCATAAGTTTCTTGCTCTTTTGTATAAAAGGCTGACGACAGAAATGATATTTTAGTGTTTATACTTATATTACGTGTAACACTCAAGGCTCCAAAATAAGTATTAAAAAGGTCTTTCTCACTTCCATCAAAGTATACCTTGAACTTTTTTATATTCTGTAATGTGCCAAAATCTGTTTCTCTATCCTTTGGCGTGAAGTTATAGCTGTTGGTTGATACGTTACCAAGAAAGTCAATGGTCCAACGTTTATTAGGTTGATAGCTTAAATAAGATTGATAGTCAAAAAAACGTGGATCATATTCACCCTTTGTATCTAATGATCCTAATAAACATTTGCTTGTCTTATATCTTATACCATTAATCCATGATATCTTTTTTGCTGCTAGTCCTATATAACAGCTTGCACCGATTAGACTGGCTTGAATTTTTGCTTCCGATTCAGTTGGCTTTTTATATGTTATATCTAGAGCGGATGACATCTTATCAGAGTATTTAGCTTCGAAACCTCCTGTAGAAAAACCAATTTTCTCGACCATATCAGGGTTTATAACACTTAATCCTTCCTGTTGTCCACTATGAATTAAAAATGGTCGATACACTTCTATGTTATTTATGTAAACACTATTCTCATCAAAGTTTCCACCTCTTACATTATATTGTGTTGACAATTCGTTATGTGTAGATACCCCTGCTTGGCTTTGTATCATTTCTTCTATTGTATTACCATTTGTAGAAGGCATAGATTTTAGGTCTTTTGTATCCAAGTTCTGTATTTGATCATACTGCCTGTGTTTTTCGGTAACAAAGATTTCTCCTAACGAATTCATACTTGGCATAACAATTGTAACTGTTATTTTGCCTTTTGGGTGTTTTAAAGATAAGCGTTTAGTCTGATAGCCAATCATAGAGATCCTTACAATAACGGAATCTTCAGACTTAAGGTGCATCGTAAATTCTCCTTTTAGATTTGAATTTACTATTCTGCCTTGACTTTTGCAAACTATAGAAGCTAGTTCAATAGGAGTTTGTGTCTCATCTACCACTTTACCCGAAAGAATAAAACTAGCGGATAAAACAGGCTCGATTATGATTATTATAAATATTAATATGACACAAAATCTTTTCATTTGTGTATAAACGGATTTTTTCCCTATTTATTGCATTTTCTCCTGAATTCACTGCATACAATAGCAGTAGCTATGGCTACATTTAGACTATCTGCCGTTTCTCTTTCAGGTGGATAATTAGGTATTAATAATTTATTTGTAATCTTTTCCATAATTGGTTGTGATATGCCGTTTCCTTCATTCCCCATAATAATAAGCCCTTTATCAGAAAGTACTTGCTCGTAAATATTTTGACCATCTAATGATGTTCCATATACAGGAAAGTCATTTGGTAGACCGTTAACTATTTTTTTCAAGTCTGTATAATATACATTTACTCTTGCGATACTTCCCATTGTGGCCTGAATTACTTTTGGATTATATACATCAGCAGTGTCGTAACTACAAAATATATCAGTTATTCCAAACCAGTCAGCCACTCTTATAATAGTGCCTAAATTACCAGGATCTTGTACTCCATCTAGGGCAATACATAATTTCTTTGAAAGATTATTGATTTCAGGTTTTTTGTCTTCAATAGAGAATAGCGCCAATACTTGCTGAGGATGCTGTAACATGCTTATTTTTCGTAGCTCATCTTCACTTACTTCAACTATCTCTTTAGCTGTTTTATAGGTATGAATATTTTTCTCAAGCCACTCTTTCGTAGCATATATAGACTGAGCTTCATATATGGCTAGTAAATCACCAGTAACCTTTGGACCTTCGGCAATGAAAAGCCCTTCAACTTTTCTTCCTTTCTTGGTTTCAAGCAAATGGATTTGCTTAATTTTATTCTTGCTAATCATGCAGCAAAGGTACAAAAAAAATAGATATATTTATTCACATAGAGAATAAATAATCTTCTTATATAAAATAAATGGTTACTGAAAACTAATCTCTCAGATTTTATTTGTAACTTCGCCGACAATTAATATTATTAATAAATTGATTTAAGTTGATTTACAGAACGTGATTTGGAATTTTCATAGTATAATAAAGAATACAGCTTTTGCTTCTGTTATAGTTGTCTTGGTAGCCTGCTCGGCTTCTAAGTTTGTGCCAGATAAAGAGTATCTACTTGAAAAAGTGGAAGTTAAGACCAACGCTAAAGATATTGATGCAAATGCATTAAGGCAATACGTCAGACAACATAGTAATTCTAAATGGTTCTCTCTATTTAAAATTCCTCTTGGAACATATGCTATGGCAGGAAGGGATACTTCAAAATGGATAAACAGAACGCTTCAACGTTTTGGAGAAAAACCAATTATATATGATACGCTTCAAGCAAGGTTGAGTTGTAATGATCTAAGGACAGCTTTGCAAAATATGGGATACATGAATGCTATTGTAAATCTGCAGACAAAAGTTCACAGGAAAAAAATTAAAGTAATATATACTCTTGTACCTGGTGAACCGTTTTTTATAAGAAATTTAAAATACGATATACAAGATAAGAATATAGCGAAAATTTTAATGACTGATGACTCTACAAAGTGGGGATTACATTCTGGTATGAAATTTGACGTAAGTACACTAGACAAAGAGCGTAATCGTATTGCTAAAATACTCACGGATAATGGATATTACCATTTTCATAAAGATTTTATTGTTTATTCGGCAGATTCTATAGGCAACAATAGATATGTAGATTTGGTTTTGCATTTGATGAAGTATAGGCAAAATAACAATGCGCCAGAGACTGATCATCCTCAATATAAAATCAGGAATGTTAATTTCTATAATGCAGATAGTACTGATATTCATTTAAGAAAACGTGTACTTGAAGATAATACATTAATAGAAAAGGGCCGTTTGTATAGTTCTGACGATTTGCAAAAAACGTATAATAACTTTGGCTGTTTGCAGGCTGTAAGATATACAAATATTAAATTCAAAGAAGTTCCGGACTCGACCATTCTTGACTGTGATGTACAAATTAACACCAACAAACCGAGTACGATAAGTTTTCAGCCTGAAGGTACAAATACTGCGGGTGATCTTGGTGCTGCGGCATCTCTGACATACGAGAATAGAAATCTCTTTAGAGGATCTGAATTGTTAAGTGTAGAATTACGAGGGGCTTTTGAAGCAATTAAAGGCCTTGAAGGTTATCAGAATAGCAATTTTGTTGAATATAGTTTAGAGACTAAATTACAATTTCCACGATTCGTCTTACCATTTATG